>NZ_WBRZ01000099.1:0-17948 GCF_008923895.1 Pseudomonas sp. GXM4 | reverse complement strand
TACTGGCGCTGAGCGACAGATTGGTAGTGTCGGTAACGTCGGTGACAGAAGTCGAGACCGGAGTTTTATCCGCAACCAGATCTTCGAAGTTGCCACCGGTTACGCCAGTGATCGAATTGGTGATCGGCGCATTACCGACCAACGCATCGTTCGCAGCAACAGCAGTTGCAGTGCCAGTAGTCTGACCGACGCCGATGGTGATGGTCTGGCCGTTGGCCAGAGTTACCACAACAGGCGAACCAGTAACTGGCGCACCAACGGTGGCGGTGTAAGTCACGGTGCCGCCTTCAGCGACCGATGTATCGGCGGTCAGTTTGACGGTCGAGGTATCGATGGTATCGGTGACAGTCGTTACGGCCGGAGCTGTGCTCGGTACCAGGTTCTCGAAATTGCCGCCGGTAGCGCTGGTGATCGTCGCCTGCACGGAGCCGGCGTCTTTGTAGACGTCGTCAGCTGGCGCTGGAACGTTCACGGTGCCGGTGGTCTTGCCGGCGTCGATGGTGATCACAGCGCCATTCGACAGGGTCACGGTCACGGGCGAGCCAGCGGCGTTGGTCAATGTCGCGGTGTAGGTGATCTGGCCACCTTCGGCAACAGAGTTGGTGGCGCTGAGCGACAGATTGGTAGTGTCGGCAACGTCGGTGACAGAAGTCGAAACCGGAGTTTTGTCTGCAACCAGATCTTCGAAATTGCCACCGCTCACGCCAGTGATCGAATTGGTGATCGGCGCATTACCGACCAACGCATCGTTCGCAGCAACAGCAGTTGCAGTGCCAGTAGTCTGACCGACGCCGATGGTGATGGTCTGGCCGTTGGCCAGAGTCACGACCACAGGCGAGCCAGTAACTGGCGCACCAACCGTGGCGGTGTAAGTCACGGTGCCGCCTTCGGCCACCGACGTATCGGCGGTCAGTTTGACGGTCGACGTGTCGATGGTGTCGGTGACTTGGGTGATCGCTGGCGTGGTACTCGGAACCAGGTTTTCGAAGTTACCACCGGTGGCGCTGGTGATCGTCGCCTGCACAGAGCCGGCGTCTTTGTAGACGTCGTCAGCTGGCGCTGGAACGTTCACGGTGCCGGTGGTCTTGCCGGCGTCGATGGTGATCACAGCGCCGTTCGACAGGGTCACGGTCACGGGCGAGCCAGCGGCGTTGGTCAATGTCGCGGTGTAGGTGATCTGGCCACCTTCAGCCACCGAGTTACTGGCGCTGAGCGACAGATTGGTAGTGTCGGTAACGTCGGTGACAGAAGTCGAAACCGGAGTTTTGTCTGCAACCAGATCTTCGAAATTGCCACCGCTCACGCCAGTGATCGAGTTGGTGATCGGAGCATTGCCGGTCAGCGCATCGTTCGCAGCAACAGCGGTTGCGGTGCCAGTAGTCTGACCGACGCCGATGGTGATGGTCTGACCGTTGGCCAGGGTCACAACCACAGGCGAGCCGGTGACTGGCGCGCCGACGGTGGCGGTGTAAGTCACGGTGCCGCCTTCAGCCACCGTCGTATCGGCGGTCAGTTTGACCGTCGAAGTGTCGATGGTATCGGTGACATTCGTCACCGCTGGAACCGCGCTTGGCACCAGGTTCTCGAAATTGCCGCCGGTCGCACCCTCGATGGTCACTTCGACTTTACCGGCATCTTTATAGACGTCGTCTTTCGGTGCATCGACGGTCACGGTGCCGGTGGTTTTGCCTGCATCGATAGTGATGGTGGCGCCGTTCGACAGGGTCACGGTCACCGGTGTGCCGGCCGGGTTGGTCAGGGTTGCGGTGTAGGTGATCTGGCCGCCTTCGGCGACCGAATCGCTGGCGCTCAGGTTCAGATTGGTGGTGTCGGTAGTGTCCGATACCACGGTGTCGGCGGACTTGCCGTCGACCAGCAGTTTTTCGTAGTTGCCACCGGTGGCGCCATCAATGGTCACGCTCAGCGAGCTGCCGCCCGCCAATGGGCTGTTCGGCGCGACGTAGTTGACGCTGCCGGTGGTTTCGCCAACGGCGATGGTGATGGTCTGGCCGTTGGACAGGCTGACGATGACCGGAGAGCCGGTCACTGGCGCGCCCACGGTCGCGGTGTAGACCACGGTTTCGCCTTCGGCGACGTTCGCAGTGGCGCTCAGCGACACGGTGGTGGTGTCGATGGTGTCGTTGACCGTGGTCACCGCCGGCTCTTTGCTGGTGACGAGGTTTTCGAAGTTGCCGCCGGTTGCGCTCTGGATGGTCGCTTCAACGCTGCCGGCGTCTTTATAGACGTCGTCTTTCGGAGCATCGACAGTCACGGTGCCGGTGGTCTTGCCGGCCTCGATGAGGATAGTCGCACCGTTCGACAGGGTCACGGTGACCGGTGTGCCAGCGGCGTTGCTCAAAGTCGCGGTGTAGGTGATCTGGCCGCCTTCGTTCACCGCGCCGGTCGCGCTGAGCGACAGGTTGGTGGTGTCGACGGTGTCGGTCACGGTGGTGCTGACCGGGGTCTGGTCGGCGACAAGATTTTCGAAATTACCGCCGCTGACGTTGGTGATCGAGTTGGTCAGCGGCGCGTGGCCGGCGAGGACGTCGTTCGGCGCGGTGGTGCTCACGCTGCCGCTGGTCTTGCCGACTTCGATAGTGATGTTCTGACCATTGGCCAGGGTCACGACCACAGGCGAACCGGTGACCGGCGCGCCGACGGTGGCGGTGTAGGTGACGGTGCCACCTTCGGCTGCGGTTTCGGTGGCGGTCAGTTTGACCGTCGAGGTGTCGACGGTGTCGGTGACATCAGTGACCGCTGGCGTGGTGCTTGGCACCAGGTTTTCGAAGTTGCCGCCAGTGGCGTCCTTGATCGTGACTTCAACTTTTCCGGCGTCTTTATAGACGTCGTCGGCAGGTGCCGGAACGGTGACGGTGCCGCTGGTTTTGCCGGCCTCGATGGTGATCACCGCGCCGTTGCTCAGGCTCACGGTCACCGGGGTACCGGCCGGGTTGCTCAGGGTTGCGGTGTAGACAATCGAACCGCCCTCGGCCACGGAGCCGGTCGCGGACAGCGACAGGCTGGTGGTGTCGGCGACGTCAGTCACCGAGGTCACCGCCGGGGTCTGGTCAGCCACGAGATTTTCGTAATTGCCACCACTGGCGCCGTCGATTTTCACGCTCAGGGTGTTGCCGCCGGCCTGTGCATCGTTCGGCGCGGTGAAGTTGACGCTGGCGCTGCTGGCGCCGACCGGAATGGTGATGGTCTGGCCGTTGGACAGGGTCACCAGCACTGGCGAACCGGTGACCGGGGCGGTCACGGACGCGGTGTAGACAACCACGCCGCCTTCAACCGCACTGGCGCTGGCGGTCAGCGCAACAGTGCTGTTGTCGATGGTGTCGGTGACATCAGTTACCGCAGGAGTCTTGTCGATCACCAGATTTTCAAAGTTGCCACCGCTGGTCTTGGTGATGCTCGCATCGACCTTGCCGGCGTCCTTGTACACGTCATCGGCGGGGGCGGCGATGGTTGCGCTGCCGGTGCTCGCGCCTTTGGCAATGTTGATCACCGCGCCGTTGCTCAGGGTCACGCTCATGGCGGTGCCGGCCGGATTGCTCAGGGTCGCCGTGTAGACGATCGAGCCGCCCTCGGCAACGCTGCCGGTGGCGCTCAGGCTGATGTTGGTGGTGTCTACGGCGTCGGTGACTTTAGTCACCACAGCCGAACGATCGGCCTCGACGCGCTCGAAATTGCCGCCGCTGTGGCTGGCGATCGCCGTCCGCACGTTGCTGCCATCGATGTACGGGGTGTTGGCGGGCGCCGGGAAATTCACCGAGCCGCTGGTAGCACCGGCCGCGATGTTGATCACCGCGCCGTTGGCCAGGGTCACCGTCATCGCAGTGCCGGCCGGGTTGCTCAGGGTCGCGGTGTAGGTGATCTGGCCACCTTCGCTGACGGTATCGCTGGCGGTCAGGGTCAGTGCGGTTGTGTCGACGGTGTCGTTGACCGTGGTGCTGACCGGAGTCTTGCTGACGTCGAGTTTCTCGAAGTTGCCACCGCTGGCGTCGGTCATGGTTACGGTGAGCTTGCTGACGTCCTTGTAGACGTCATCGCTCGGTGCGGCAATCGTCACCGAACCGCTGGTCTTGCCGGCTTCGATGGTGATGGTCTGGCCGTTGCTCAGGTTGACGGTTACCGGCGTTTGCGCGGCGTTGGTCAACGTTGCGGTGTAAGTGATCGAAGAGCCTTCGAGCACATAGCTTTCTGCGCTGAGGGTCAGGTGCGTGGTGTTGACCGTGTCGGCAACGTTGGTCACCGCAGGCGTAGTGCTCGGCACCAGATTTTCGAAGTTGCCGCCGGTGGCGTCCTTGATGGTGACTTCGACTTTGCCGGCGTCTTTGTAGACGTCATCGGCAGGTGCCGGAACGGTCACGGTGCCGGTGGTCTTGCCGGCTTCAATGGTGATGACCGAACCGTTGCTCAGGTTAACGGTGACCGGCGTACCGGCCGGGTTGCTCAGCGTCGCGGTGTAGGTGATCTGCCCGCCTTCATTGACGTTGCCGGTGGCAGTCAGCGCGACGCTGGTGGTGTCGACGGTGTCGGTCACGGTGGTGCTGACCGGGGTCTTGTCGGCGACCAGATTTTCGAAGTTGCCGCCGCTGACGTTGGTGATCGAGTTGGTCAGCGGTGCGTGACCGATCTGCACGTCATTCGATACCGGGGCGGTGACGCTACCGGTGGTCTGGCCCACGGCGATGGTGATGCTCTGGCCGTTGGCTAGGGTCACGACAACAGGCGAGCCGGTGACGGGCGCGCCGACAGTGGCGGTGTAGGTGACGGTGCCGCCTTCGGCTACCGAAGTGTCGGCGGTCAATTTGACCGTCGAGGTATCGATGGTGTCGGTGACTTGAGTGACCGCTGGCGTGGTGCTCGGAACGAGGTTCTCGAAATTGCCGCCGGTGGCACTGGTGATGGTTGCCTGCACGGAGCCGGAGTCTTTGTAAACGTCGTCGGACGGAGCCGGGAAGGTCACATTACCGCTGGTTTCGCCTGCCTTGATGGTGATGACGGCGCCGTTCGACAAGGTCACGGTCACTGGCGAGCCAGCAGCATTGGTCAAGGTGGCGGTGTAAGTGATCTGGCCGCCTTCAGCCACGGAAGCGGTCGCGCTCAGCGACAGATTGGTGGTGTCGGCAACGTCGGTGACGGTGGTCGAAACTGGAGTTTTGTCCGCCACCAGATTTTCGTAGTTGCCACCGCTTACGCCAGTGATCGAATTGGTCAGCGGAGCGTTGCCGGTCAAGGCATCGTTCGGTGCGGTGTAGGTGATGGAGCCAGTGGTCTGGCCGACGGCAATGGTGATGTTCTGGCCGTTGGCCAACGTCACGACCACAGGCGAGCCGGTGACTGGCGCGCCGACGGTGGCGGTGTAAGTTACGGTGCCGCCTTCGGCAACCGAGGTGTCTGCGCTCAGCTTCACCGTCGAGGTATCGACGGTGTCAGTGATTTCGGTCACTGCCGGCGTAGCGTTCGGCACCAGATTTTCGAAATTGCCGCCGGTGGCGTCCTTGATGCTGACTTCGACCTGGCCGGCGTCCTTGTAGACGTCATCGGCAGGCGCTGGAACGGTAACGGTGCCGGTGGTTTTGCCGGCATCAATGGTGATCACCGAGCCGTTGCTCAGGGTCACGGTTACCGGTGTGCCGGCCGGATTCGTCAGCGTGGCGGTGTAGGTGATCTGGCCACCCTCGGCCACAGAACCGGTGGCGCTGAGGCTCAGGCCAGTGTCATCCACCGAATCGGTAATCGTGGTGACCGCAGGCGTGTTGCTTGGCACCAGGTTTTCGAAATTGCCACCGGTTGCGCCAGTGATCGTGGTGCTGACGGTGCTGCCATTGTTGTAGACGTCGTTGGCCGCAGTCGGCACGTTGACGGTGCCCACGGTTTCGCCAGCCGCGATGGTGATGGTCGAGCCGTTGGACAGCGTGACGGTAACCGGCGTCTGCGCTGGATTAGTCAGCGTGGCGGTGTAAGTGATCTGACCGCCTTCAACGATGTTGTTGGTCGCGGTGAGAGTCAGGCCGGTGTCATCAACCGAATCAGTGATCGTGGTAACGGCTGGCGTGGTGTTTGGCACCAGATTTTCGAAATTGCCACCGGTAGCGCCAGTGATCGTGGTGCTGACGGTGCTGCCATTGTTGTAGACGTCGTTGGCCGCAGTCGGCACGTTGACGGTGCCCACGGTTTCGCCAGCCGCGATGGTGATGGTCGAGCCGTTGGACAGCGTGACGGTAACCGGGGTTTGTGCCGGGTTGGTCAACGTCGCGGTGTAAGTGATCTGGCCGCCTTCGACGATGTTATTCGTCGCAGTCAGGGTCAGGCCGGTGTTGTCGACCGAATCCGTGATCGTGGTGACCGCAGGCGTGTTGCTTGGCACCAGGTTTTCAAAATTGCCACCGGTTGCGCCAGTGATCGTGGTGCTGACGGTGCTGCCATTGTTGTAAACGTCATTGGCCGCAGTCGGCACGTTGACGGTGCCAACGGTTTCGCCAGCCGCAATGGTGATGGTCGAGCCGTTCGACAGCGTGACGGTTACCGGGGTTTGCGCCGGGTTGGTCAGGGTCGCGGTATAGGTGATCTGACCGCCTTCAACAATGTTGTTGGTCGCAGTCAGGGTCAGGCCGGTGTTGTCGACCGAGTCGGTAATGGTGGTAACGGCTGGCGTCGGGTTCGGCACCAGATTTTCGAAATTGCCACCGGTAGCCCCGGTGATCGTGGTGCTGACGGTGCTGCCATTGTTGTAGACGTCATTGGCCGCAGTCGGCACGTTGACGGTGCCGACGGTTTCGCCAGCGGCAATGGTGATGGTCGAGCCGTTGGACAGCGTGACGGTTACCGGGGTTTGTGCCGGGTTGGTCAGGGTCGCGGTGTAGGTGATCTGACCGCCTTCGACGATGTTGTTGGTCGCGGTCAGGGTCAGGCCGGTGTTGTCGACCGAGTCGGTGATCGTAGTGACTGCTGGCGTGGTGTTCGGCACCAGGTTTTCGAAGTTGCCGCCGGTAGCGCCGGTAATGGTGGTGCTGACGGTGCTGCCATTGTTGTACACGTCGTTGGCCGCAGTCGGCACGTTGACGGTGCCGACGGTTTCGCCAGCGGCAATGGTGATGGTCGAGCCGTTGGACAGCGTGACGGTTACCGGGGTTTGTGCCGGGTTGGTCAACGTCGCGGTGTAAGTGATCTGGCCGCCTTCAACAATGTTATTCGTCGCAGTCAGGGTCAGACCGGTGTTATCAACCGAATCAGTGATCGTGGTAACGGCTGGCGTGGTGTTTGGCACCAGGTTTTCGAAGTTGCCGCCGGTAGCCCCGGTGATCGTCGTGCTGACGGTGCTGCCGTTGCTGTACACATCATTGGCCGCAGTCGGCACGTTGACGGTGCCAACGGTTTCGCCAGCCGCGATGGTGATGGTCGAGCCGTTGGACAGCGTGACGGTTACCGGGGTTTGTGCCGGGTTGGTCAAGGTCGCGGTGTAGGTGATCTGACCGCCTTCAACAATGTTGTTGGTCGCAGTCAGGGTCAGGCCGGTGTTGTCGACCGAGTCGGTGATCGTAGTGACTGCTGGCGTGGTGTTCGGCACCAGGTTTTCGAAATTGCCGCCGGTAGCGCCGGTGATGGTGGTGCTGACGGTGCTGCCATTGTTGTAAACGTCATTCGCTGGCGTCGGCACGTTAACAGTGCCGGTAGTCTGGCCAGCGCCAATGGTAATGGTCGAGCCGTTCGACAGCGTGACGGTTACCGGAGTTTGCGCCGGGTTGGTCAAAGTCGCCGTATAGGTAATCTGACCGCCTTCGGTCCCGCTCGAACCAGCCGTCAGCGTGACGGTAGTGGTATCGACCGTGTCGGTGACCTGCGTGGTCGCCGGGACAGTTGGCGGGGTCACGGTGATGCCGTTGCCGCCGCTGGTGCCGGTGACGGTCACGTCGATCTGGCTCGGGTCGTTGTAGACCGTGTCGTTCGGCGCCAGCGGCACGTTGACGGTGCCAGTGGTGGCGCCGGCCGGGATGACGATCACTGCGCCATTGGACAGGGTGATGGTCAGGTCGGTCAGCGGCGCCTGGGTCAGGGTCGCGGTGTACACCAGCACGCCGCCGGCTTCGGTGATGGTCGGCGTGGCGCTGAGGCTCAGGGTCGAGTCGCGCAGCGCGTTGGTGGTGGTGTCGGTGGTCAGGCCGCCGGTGGTGTCCTGCGCGACTTGGCCGGCAGAATTGATGCCCGCCGTCGGAAAGCCAATGGTCGGATCGACGCGGCCAGCGGTGGCGTCGAGCATGACAAAGCTGTGACCACCACCGGCGGCGCCACCGGTACCTGCGGCGGTCGGGCCGGCCGCGGTGGATTCGAGTGCGGTGGTCGGGTCGGCACCGGCGGCGATGGCTTGCTGCAGTTCTTCTACAGAAGGCGCAGCCTGCGCGGTGGCTTCGGCCAGGTCAGTGCTGGAGTCAGGCGAGCTGGCGCTCCACTGGGTGTCGCGACCCAGATCGAGCATGCGGCCATCGGCCAGTTCCAGCGACACCGCGCCGGACAGACCGGTATCGATCTGGTCGCCGACATACAGGCGATCGCCTTCAACGAGTACGCGACGCACGCCCTCTGGGGACACCACGAAAACCTGACCGACAATGCTTTTGACGACGGCAACAACACTGCTCATTGAAGACTCTCCGGGGTGTCACATTCAGTTGACTTCCATGGACCTGACGGGCGTCGGCGCCACTTCAGTCTGGACGTACTTTCTATAAATGGATAACTTATTGACGCTGTATTTCCGTCAATAATCTGGCTATAAATTATCGCGATTAACTTTATGCCAAACTATTGACCTTCTGGGAGCCATCCTAAACAATCGCCCCACTAATGTCACATTGATATTTCCGCGGCGACCTGTCCTTCAGCCTGTCATCCAGTTCCTGTTTTGAACTTTCCGACATACGGTCTTTCGGGTTGCCATCATCCGACGCAGCACCACGTTTCTGCTGTGATTCAAGACAAGAAGTTCCGGGAAAATTCCAACCATGCGTTCGCTTTTGCTCCTTGCCGCTCCCTTCGCTCTCGCCGCCTCTTTTGTACAAGCACAATCCTTACCAGAAGCCATGCAACAGGCGCTGGATGTCCATCCGGAGATTCAGGCGGGGGTCAATAGTCGATTGGCGGCGGATTATCAGTTAAAGGCTGCGAAAGGGGGATACCTGCCCAAGGTCGATCTGCTCGGCGGTTATGGCCGTGAAGGCACCGACAGTGTGACCACTCGAGCGAACGGTGGAAGCAATCACTGGGAGACGTTGAACCGCAGCGAGTCAAGTTTACGTCTCTCGCAAATGGTTTTTGACGGTTTCGCGACGTCCAACGAAGTTGCGCGTCAACAAGCCAACGTCAGCTCCCGTGCTTACTCGTTGCTGGGCACTTCCGAACGCACTGCGCTGACCGTCGCCCAGGTTTATCTGGACGTGCTGACCCGTCGCGAATTCGTCCGTCTGGCCGAGGAAAACCTCAAGAGCCACCAGCGCATCTACGATCAGATCCAGCTGCGCACCCAGCGCGGCGTCGGCAGCGGTGCCGACCTTGATCAGGCCGAAGCGCGTATGGCCCAGGCCCGCAACAATCTGATCACCGAACAGACCAACCTCGCCGACGCGGAAACCAACTTCCTCAGCGCCGTCGGCCAGATGCCCGACCAGCTCGAGCGCCCGGCGCCGTTCATGGCGATGATGCCCGCCAACCTCAATGAAGCCCGCGCGCAGATGCTGGAAAACAGCCCGATCCTGCGTTCCGCCGAGTCGGATATTGCCGCTGCCGAGAAGCAGTTCGCCACCGCCAAATCGACCTTCTACCCGCGCTTCGACGCTGAGCTGGGCCGTACCGCCGACAACGATCTCGACGGCCAGAACGGCCACAACAACGAATGGCAGGCCATGCTGCGCATGCGTTTCAACCTGTATTCCGGTGGCAGCAACAAGGCCGATCTGGAATCCAAGTCGTACCTGGCCAACCAGGCGCTGGACATCCGCAACAACGCCCTGCGTCAGTTGAACGAAGAGCTCGGCCTGGCCTGGAACGCGCTGAACAACGCCAACGCTCAGGTGCCGATCGCTCAGCAGTACGTCGATCGCAGCACCTCGGTGCGTACTGCCTACCAGCGTCAATTCAGCCTCGGCGAACGCACCCTGCTGGATTTGCTCGACAGCGAAAACGAACTGTTCACCGCCTCGCGGCGTCTGGCGGAAATCAAGAACATTCAGTTATTTACTCAGTACCGAATCAAGGCGACCATGGGCCAATTGCTCAAAAGCCAGGGAGTGGTCGCGCCGTTGGCATCCGTTGTGCAGAACGACGTGAAGCCCAAGGTCCAGCTGCCTGGGATGAACTGAGTTATCCCTTTCAACTGTTAAAGAGTGTCGAGCGTGGAATCAGAAGTCAGTCGAGTTCAACTCAGCCATGATCCACGCGCGTTGCATGACGATCCGTTGCTGGATGGTCTGCTCGCCCTGTGCATGCTGCACCAGAAGCCTGCCAGCGCGGCGATGCTGACCACCGGCCTGCCGCTGCCCAAACAACGTTTGAGTGTCGAGTTGCTGCCGCGCGCAGCGGCTCGCGCCGGGCTGCAGGGGCGGGTGTTGCAGCGCAAGCTCGAAGAAATTCCGGCGATCGCCATGCCCGCTTTGTTGCTGCTCAAGGATGGCCGCAGTGCCGTCCTGCTCGGCTGGCAGGGCGACAACGAAGCACGCGTGCTGCTCAGCGAAAGCGACGGCGGCGAATCGGTGGTCAGCCGCGAACTGCTGAGCGACGATTACACCGGCAAAGTCTTCTTCGCCCAGCCGCAGCACAAATTCGACGTCAACCACGGCACGCTGATCCCGCGTGCACGCTCCTGGTTTCGCGACACCCTCAAGCGTTCGCGCTGGCTGTATGCCGATGCGATCGCCGCCAGTTTCCTGATCAACATCATCGCCATGGCCGCACCGCTGTTCGTGATGAACGTCTACGACCGCGTAGTACCGAATCAGGCCGAAGCGACCCTTTGGGTGCTGGCGCTGGGCATCACCGGCGCTTACATCTTCGACTTGATCCTCAAGAGCCTGCGCAGCCTGTGCCTGGATCTGGCCGGGAAGAAAACCGACCTGATCATCTCCGCCACGCTGTTCGAGCGCATTGTCGGCATGGCAATGAAATACCGCCCGGCGCGGGTCGGCAGTTTTGCGCAGAACATCCATGAGTTTCAGAGCCTGCGCGACTTTCTCGCCTCGCTGACCCTGACCAGCCTGATCGACCTGCCGTTTACCATTCTGATTTTCATCGTCATCGCCATTCTCGGCGGGCATCTGGTGTGGATTCCGGTGCTGGCGTTCCCGATTGCCCTGCTGATCGGCTACGCCTTGCAGAAGCCGCTGATCGCGACCATGGAACGGACCATGGCGCTGGGCGCCGAGCGCCAGTCGAGCCTGATCGAAACCCTCGCCGGGCTGGACGCGGTCAAGGTCAACAACGCCGAAAGCGAGCGCCAGTATCAGTGGGAGCAGACCATCGGCACCCTCAGCCGTCTCGAGCTGCGAGTGAAAATGCTCTCCGGTCTGGCAATGAACATCACCTTGCTGATCCAGCAACTGGCCGGGGTGATCATGATCGTCTTCGGCGTGTACCAGATCATCGCCGGCAACCTGAGCATGGGCGGGCTGATTGCCTGCTACATGCTCAGTGGTCGTGCGCTGAGCCCGCTGGCGTCGCTGTCCGGCCTGCTCACGCGCTATCAACAGGCGCGGGTGACCATGACCTCGGTCGACCAGATGATGGAGCTGCCGCAGGAGCGCAACTTCGAGGAGCGCCCGTTGAGCCGCAAGGTTCTGCAGGGTGCGATCGAATGCCGGCAGCTCAGCTTCACCTATCCGGACCAGCAGAACCCGGCGCTGAAGAACATCAACCTGGTCATCCGTCCCGGCGAGAAGATCGGCATCATCGGTCGCAGCGGCTCGGGCAAAAGCTCGCTGGCGAAACTGCTGGTGGGCCTGTATCAACCGGACGACGGTGCCTTGCTGGTCGACGGCGTGGACATCCGCCAGATCGACGTCAGCGAACTGCGCTACAACATCGGCTACGTACCGCAGGACATCCAGCTGCTGTCCGGCACCCTGCGTGACAACCTGGTGTCCGGCGCGCGTTACGTCGAAGACGAGCTGGTGCTGCAAGCCGCCGAACTGGCCGGCGTCCACGAATTCGCCCGTCTGCACCCGCAAGGCTACGAGCTGCAAGTCGGCGAGCGTGGGCAGAACCTTTCCGGCGGCCAGCGGCAGAACGTCGCCCTGGCCCGGGCCTTGTTGCTCAATCCACCGATTCTGCTGATGGATGAGCCAACCAGTGCGATGGACAACACCGGTGAAGAACGCCTCAAGCAACGCCTCGCAGCAGTGATTGAAAACAAGACCGTGGTGCTGGTCACGCACCGGGCATCGCTGTTGTCGCTGGTCGATCGCCTACTGGTGATCGATCGCGGGCAGATTCTCGCCGACGGCCCGAAAGCCGCCGTGATGGAAGCGTTGAAGAAGGGGCAGATCAGTGTTGCTTAAGTCCGGTGTCAAGGAGTCGATCCGTCGCTACTTCAAGGGCTCTGCCTCGCTGCAGGGTCAGCCGCTGCCAGAGGTCAACAAGGCGCTGATCGAAGACGCCCCGCGCGTCGTGCGCCTGACCATCTGGGCGATCATCGGCTTCTTCGTGTTCCTCATGCTCTGGGCCAACTTCGCCGTAATCGACGAAGTGACCAAGGGCGACGGCAAGGCGATTCCGTCTTCCAAGATCCAGAAAATCCAGAACCTGGAGGGCGGTATCGTCTCCGAGCTGTTCGTCAAGGAAGGGCAGATCGTCGAGGCCGGCGCGCCGCTGATTCGTCTCGATGACACGCGCTTTGCCTCCAACGTCGGCGAAACCGAGGCTGATCGCCTGTCGATGCTGCTGCGGGTCGAGCGCCTGAGCGCGGAAGTCGATGATCGTCCGCTGAATTTCCCCGAGGACGTGCTCAAAGCCGTGCCGGGCCAGGCAAAAAGCGAAGAGTCGCTGTACATCAGCCGCCGTCAGCAGTTGCACGATGAAATCGGCGGCTTGCAGGAGCAATTGATCCAGCGCCAGCAAGAGCTGCGTGAGTTCAGCTCCAAGCAGGCGCAGTACCGTCAGCAACTCGGCTTGCAGCGTCAGGAAATCAACATGTCCGAGCCGCTGGTGGCGCAGGGCGCGGTCTCGCCGGTGGAAGTGTTGCGTCTCAAGCGTGCCGAAGTGGAAACCCGTGGCCAGCTCGATGCGACCACGCTGGCCATTCCGCGCGCGGAATCGGCGATCAAGGAAGTGCAGCGCAAGATCGACGAAACCCGCGGCAAATTCCGCAGCGAAGCGCTGACCCAGCTCAACGAAGCGCGCACCGATCTGAACAAGGCCCAGGCCACCGGCAAGGCGCTGGAAGACCGGGTCAGCCGTACGCTGGTTACCTCACCCGTGCGGGGCATCGTTAACAAGTTGCTGGTCAACACCATCGGCGGCGTGATCCAGCCGGGCAGCGACATGGTCGAAATCGTGCCGCTGGACGACACCCTGCTGGTCGAAGCCAAGATTCGCCCGCAGGACATCGCGTTCCTGCATCCGGGACAGGAAGCGATCGTCAAATTCACCGCCTATGACTACACCATTTACGGCGGGCTCAAGGCGCAGCTCGAGCAGATCGGTGCGGACACCATCACCGACGAAGACAAGAAAACCACCTACTACGTGATCAAGGTGCGTACCGAGCGCAGCCACTTGGGCACGGATGAAAAGCCTTTGCTGATCATTCCCGGGATGGTCGCTTCGGTGGATATCATCACTGGCAAGAAATCGGTGTTGAGCTATTTGCTCAAGCCGATCATTCGCGCGCGGGCTGAGGCGTTGCACGAGCGTTGATCCCCAGTGGCCTTGCTGGCCTCATCGCTGGCAAGCCAGCTCCCACAGGTTTCGTGTTGAGCGCATTTTCGGAGTCAGCTGAGAACCCCTGTGGGAGCGGGCTTGCCCGCGATGGCGTCCTTTAGGGCGGCATATACCTGTCGGTAAGTGACACAAATCGTCACTCCACCCCCTCACCATTCGCCATATCGTTATTCATTAACGGTATTTAATTTCCAATTCTTATAGCTATAAAGTCACCCTCCTGCGTACCTGCCGACCAATCGGCGCGCCGCACGACCTGAACCGACACGCAATCCAGCGTGAGTGTCTGATCGACGAGCGCGTCCGTGAGCGCGCCGTGCGTGGGAGATGATTGATGTCCGCCGCTACTGCCAACGAAAGCGCCGCAACTGCCGCGCCGCAAATCTTCGAAATTCGCCCCTTCAGCGGTGCCGTCGGCGCCGAGATCGTTGGCCTCGACCTGCGCCGGCCGGTCAATGATCAGGACTTCGCGCGGATTCACCGCGCGCACCTGGATTTCCACGTCGTGGTCTTCCGCGATCAGCAGATTACCCCGCAACAGCAAATCGATTTCAGCCGCCGCTTCGGCGTGTTGCAGATCCACGTGCTCAAGCAGTTCCTGCTGGCCAATCACCCGGAAATTCTCATCGTTTCCAACATCATCGAGAACGGCCAGAACATCGGTCTCGGTGACGCCGGCAAGTTCTGGCATTCCGATCTCTCCTATAAGGAACTGCCGAGTCTCGGCTCGATGCTGCACGCCCAAGAGCTGCCCGCCGAGGGCGGCGACACGCTGTTCGCCGACATGCACAAAGCCTGGGACGACTTGCCCGCTGCGTTGCGCACTGCGGTCGAAGGACGTTCCGCTGCGCATTCCTATACCGCGCGCTACAGCGAAACCAAGTTCGAAGGCAACTGGCGCCCGACCCTGACCCCTGAACAGTTGGCTCAGGTCGCCGAAGTGGTGCATCCGGTGGTGCGCACCCATCCGGAAAACGGCCGCAAGGCCTTGTTCGTCAGCGAAGGCTTCACCACGCGAATTGTCGGTCTGCCGAAAGACGAAAGTCGTCAGTTGCTCGGCGAACTCTTCGCCCACAGCGTGCTGCCGCAAAACATCTACCGCCATCAGTGGGAACCGCATGACCTGGTGTTCTGGGACAACCGCTCGCTGATTCACCTCGCCGCCGGCTGTCCCGCGCATCTGCGCCGCAAGCTGTATCGCACGACCATTCAGGGCGACGCGCCTTTCTGATTTGCCGGAGATCGATCATGAACGCCCCTTTGCCAGGCCACGCGGCCAGCAACCCGATCGCCCGCAGCGAAGCCTTGCTGGCCGTCGATCACGTCAGCCTTGAATACCGCACGCCGCAGCGAGTGGTGCGCGCTACCCATCAAGTCAGTTTCGCCGTCGACCCGGCTGATCGTTTCGTCCTGCTCGGCCCGTCCGGTTGCGGGAAATCGACCTTGCTCAAGGCGGTCGCCGGGTTCATCCGGCCTTGCGAAGGCGAGATCCGCCTGCAAGGCCAGCGCGTCGATGCGCCGGGGCCGGACCGCATTGTGGTGTTTCAGGAATTCGACCAGTTGCCGCCGTGGAAAACCGTCAAGCAGAACGTGATGTTCCCGCTGCTCGCCTCGCGCACCTTGAACAAGAAAGAAGCCGAAGAGCGTGCGTTGCACTATCTGGAAAAGGTCGGCCTCGCAGCATTCGCCGACGCCTATCCACACACCTTGTCCGGCGGCATGAAAGCGCGGGTAGCGATCGCCCGGGCCTTGGCCATGCAACCGAAAATTCTTTTGATGGACGAACCCTTCGCTGCACTCGATGCGTTGACCCGCCGCAAGATGCAGGAAGAGTTGCTGCTGCTCTGGGAAGAGGTGCGCTTCACCTTGTTGTTCGTCACCCATTCGATTGAAGAAGCATTGGTGGTGGGCAATCGCATACTCATGCTGTCACCGCATCCAGGCCGGGTGCGCGCCGAAGTGCACAGCCATCAATACGACCTGCACAGCCTCGGCGGCGTGGCGTTTCAGGAATCGGCGCGGCGCATTCATCGTCTGCTGTTCGATGAGGGCCAGGCGCTGGAGACCGAGCGTGATCACGACTTCAACGACATTCGCATCGCCTATTGAGCGGCCAGGAGGACTACCCGATGAGCCATTCATCATCCGTGCGTGAAGAATTCGAAACCGTGCTCGAGCCGCTGACCGCAGTGCCGGTCGAGCGCGAATTGCCGCTTGGCACGCGCCTGTGGCAACAGGGCTGGTTGCGCAAAAGCCTGATCCTGATCGTATTGGCGATCATCTGGGAAGTGGTCGCGCGGATTCAGAACAACGACCTGATGCTGCCGAGTTTTTTGCAAACCGCGCAGGCGCTGTTCGACGGTCTGCTCAGTGGCGAGTTGCTGGCCAAGGTGTGGATCTCCCTGGTGGTGCTGATCAAGGGCTACCTGATCGGCATCGTCCTCGCGTTCGCTCTGACGACATTGGCGGTCTCGACCCAGTTGGGACGTGATCTGCTCAGTACGATGACTTCGATGTTCAACCCGTTGCCGGCGATCGCCCTATTGCCGCTGGCGCTGCTCTGGTTCGGATTGGGGCAGAACAGCCTGATTTTCGTGCTGGTGCACTCGGTGCTGTGGGCGCTGGCGCTGAATACCTATGCCGGATTTCTCGGCGTCTCCGAGACGCTGCGCATGGCCGGGCGCAATTATGGTCTCAAGGGGTTGCGCCTTGTGTTGTTCATACTGATCCCGGCGGCACTGCCGTCGATTCTCGCCGGTTTGAAGATTGGCTGGGCGTTTGCCTGGCGCACCTTGATCGCTGCCGAACTGGTGTTTGGCGCGACCAGTGGCAAGGGCGGGCTGGGCTGGTACATCTTCCAGAATCGCAATGAGCTGTACACCGACAAGGTGTTTGCCGGGTTGGCGGTGGTGATCCTGATTGGTTTGCTGGTGGAGAATCTGGTGTTTGCCACCCTTGAGCGGGTGACGGTGAAGCGCTGGGGTATGCAGCGCTGACCTGAAAAGATCGCAGCCTTCGGCAGCTCCTACATGGGAAAACCATCCTCTGTAGGAGCTGCCGCAGGCTGCGATCTTTTGATCTGCTAGCATTGCGCCCGGATCAATCCAGATCGGCCAAGAGTGCTCAGCATGCAACTCCCGGACATGAATCTTCTGGTCGCCCTCGATGCCTTGCTCGACGAGGGCAGTGTGGTCGGTGCGGCGCGGCGGATGAACCTCAGCCCGGCGGCCATGAGCCGCACGCTGACGCGGATTCGCGAAGCCATCGGCGATCCGATTCTGGTGCGCGCCGGACGTGGCCTGGTGCCGACCCCCAAAGCCCTTGAACTGCGCGAACAGGTGCGCGACGTGGTCGAGCAGGCGGCGCTGCTGTTTCGCTCCGCCGACAGCGTCGAGCTGGGCACCTTGCGCCGGCGCTTCAGCATCCGCGCCAATGATTTCTTTGTCGGTGTCTACGGCGGCAAGCTGTTCGACACCCTCGACCAGCTCGCCCCGCATTGCGAATTGCGCTTCGTCCCGGAAGGCGATGGCGACGATGAGGCGCTGCGCGAAGGACGCATCGATCTGAGCGTCAGCAACACCCGTCCGCTTACGCCGGAGGTTAAGGTACAGAACCTGTTCTCCACGCATTTCGTCGGCCTGGTGCGCGAGAACCATCCTTTGCTCGACGGCGAAATCACCGCCGAGCGCTACGCCGGTTTTTCCCACATCAGCATGTCGCGCCGTGGCATTGCTCGCGGCCCGATCGACACGGCGTTGAATGCGTTGGGGCTGGAGCGCCGGGTGGCGGTGATCGCGCCGAGTTTCCACGCGGCGATGTTTGCCTTGCCCGACTCCGACCTGATCCTGCCGGTGCCTAAAGAAGCCCTGCTCAGCGTGCGGCGGCTGGGGCTGAAACTGCGTTCGTTCGACCTGCCGATTCCGCTGCCCATGCTGATGCTGACCCAGGCCTGGCACCCGCGCTTCGACAAGGACCCGGCCCACCGCTGGCTGCGTGAAACCCTCAAGACCTGCTGC
>NZ_WBRZ01000098.1:0-18510 GCF_008923895.1 Pseudomonas sp. GXM4 | reverse complement strand
GAGGGAGAGGAGATCTGCGTCATGACCTCAACAAACATAAAAAGAGGCATCTCTCATGCAAACGCACACCCTCTCCGGGCAGGCGTCTTTAGTCACGCCTAGCCGCAAGCGATTTTTCATCATGGTGTTGCTGTTCATCACCGTGGTCATCAACTACCTCGACCGCAGCAATCTGTCGATTGCCGCGCCAGCGCTGACCAGTGAGCTGGGCATCGATCCGGTACACGTCGGTCTGATCTTCTCCGCCTTCGGCTGGACTTACGCTGCCATGCAGATCCCCGGCGGCTGGCTGGTTGATCGGGTGCCGCCGCGCATCCTTTACAGCGTCGCGCTGCTGCTGTGGTCGGTGGCCACGGTAATGCTCGGTTTCGTCAGCAGCTTCATCGCGCTGTTCGTGCTGCGCATGGCCGTCGGTGCGCTGGAGGCGCCGGCCTATCCGATCAACAGCCGCGTGGTCACCACCTGGTTCCCTGAGCGCGAGCGCGCCACGGCGATCGGTTTCTACACCTCCGGGCAGTTTGTCGGTCTGGCCTTCCTGACCCCGGTGCTGGCGTGGCTGCAACATGCATTCGGCTGGCACATGGTGTTCGTCGCCACCGGCGCGGTGGGCATTCTCTGGGCGCTGATCTGGTACGCGGTGTATCGCGAGCCGCGCGATTTCAAAGGCACCAACCAGGCGGAAATCGACCTGATCCGCGAAGGCGGCGGGCTGGTCGATATCCAGGCCGAGGCGGCCAAGGTCAAAGCCAAATTCAGTTGGACCGATCTGGGCATCGTCCTCAGCAAGCGCAAGTTGTGGGGCATCTACCTCGGCCAGTTCTGCCTGAACTCGACGCTGTGGTTCTTCCTCACCTGGTTTCCGACCTATCTGGTGAAATATCGCGGCATGGACTTCATCAAGTCCGGTCTGCTCGCATCGCTACCGTTTCTTGCCGCGTTCGTCGGTGTTTTGTGCTCGGGGTTCTTTTCCGACTGGTTGATCCGCCGTGGTTACAGCGTCGGGTTCGCGCGCAAGTTGCCGATCATCAGCGGATTGCTGATCTCGACGGCGATCATCGGCGCCAACTTCGTCGAATCGACACCCTTGGTGATTGCCTTCCTCGCCCTGGCATTTTTCGGCAACGGTCTGGCGTCGATCACCTGGTCGCTGGTGTCGACGCTGGCACCGGCGCGTTTGCTCGGCCTGACCGGTGGCGTGTTCAACTTCATCGGCAACCTGTCGGCGATTGCTACGCCGATTGTGATCGGCTTCCTCGCCAGCGGCGATTCGTTCGCTCCGGCGATCACCTACATCGCCGTGCTCGCACTGGTCGGTGCCTTGTCCTACGTGCTGCTGGTGGGCAAGGTCGAGCGTATCGAGTTGTAGTGCTCAGTCTCGGGCGACCATAATGCCGCCCGTTCCTTCGCTCAACGGTAAAAGGCTGGATATGCAGGAAGACGCCCCGGAAAAAACCAAGGACGCCGCGCCCACCGGCACCCAGACGCTGCTGCGCGGCCTCGGTGTGGTGCAGGCGGTGGCCAGTGGCGCGCGTGATCTCAAGGAGATTGCCCGGCTGATCGGCACCACGCGCAGCACCACCCATCGTCTGGCCAGCTGTCTGGTCGACGAGCGTTATCTGCGCGTGGTGCCGCAAATCGGTTATCTGCTCGGGCCGAAACTGATCGAACTGGGCTTTCAGGCCCGCGAAGAGTTGCCGCTGGTGACGTTGGCCGGGCCGTATCTGGATGAGTTGTCGGCGCTGACCGGCGATACCGTGCACCTCGGAATCCGCGAAGGCGACGAAGTGCTGTACCTGCTGAAGAATCCAGGACGCAACGGCCCGGAAATGCGCTCGCGGGTTGGCCATCGCATGCCGCTGGTACGCACCGGGATCGGCAAGGCCTTGATGCTCGATGACTCGCCGCAGGATTGGCGGCGGCTGTACGACATCAGCCTGCCGGCGGGTGGCAAAAGTCAGTTCTGGCCGCAGCATCCACAGCAGTCGTGGGAACAGCTTGAGCAGCGCATGGGCGAATACGTTGCCGGTGGCTACGCGTTCGATCTGGAAGACAACGAACCGTCGATCCGCTGTGTGGCGGCGCCAATTCGTGATGCGAGCAAGGGCATCGTCGCGGCAATCAGTATCGCCAGCACCGTGCCGTACATGCCGCTGGAAAAAATGGCCGAGTTGATCCCCCTGCTCAAAGGGGTCACAACCCGGCTGTCGGCGGAGCTGGGCTTGAAGGTGTAAGCCGTGAAGGTTTAAGCCTTCAGCGTCGCCATGTCGATGACGAAGCGGTACTTCACGTCACCGGCAATCATCCGCGCGTAGGCTTCGTTGATCTGGCGGATGTCGAGCATTTCGATGTCGCAGGTGATGTTGTGCTCGGCGCAGAAATCCAGCACTTCCTGGGTTTCGGCGATACCGCCGATCAAGGACCCGGCCAATACTCGGCGGCTCATCACCAGTTTGCCGGCGTGAACGGGCGGGTTCACCGGCTCGATCAGGCCGACCAGAATGTGCACACCGTCGAAACGCAGGGTGTCGAGGTACGGGTTCAAATCGTGCTGCACCGGAATGGTGTCGAGCAGGAAGTCGAAGTAGCCGGCCGCGGCCTTCATCTGCTCGGCATCGGTGGAGACGATGACGTGATCGGCGCCCTGACGGCGACCTTCTTCAGCCTTGCTCGCCGAGCGGGTGAACAGCGTGACTTCGGCGCCCATGGCCTTGGCGAACTTGATGCCCATGTGGCCGAGGCCGCCCATGCCGAGAATCCCGACCTTGTCACCGGCCTTGACGCCGTAGTGCTTCAGCGGCGAGTAAGTGGTGATACCGGCACAGAGAATCGGTGCGGCGCTGGCCAGAGCGAGTTTCTCGGGGATGCGCACAACGAAGTGTTCGCTGACCACGATGCTGTCGGAATAACCGCCCATGGTGTTGCTGCCATCGACCCGGTCCGGGGTGGCGTAAGTCATGGTCGGGCCTTCGAGGCAATATTGCTCGAGGTTCGCCTGGCAGGCTTCGCAGCTGCGGCAGGAATCGACCATGCAGCCGACGCCAACCAGATCGCCTACCTTGTGACGGGTGACATTCGCACCGACTGCGGTGACTTTTCCCACGATCTCATGGCCAGGCATCAGCGGATAAACGGCGATGCCCCATTCGTTGCGTGCCTGATGGATGTCGGAATGGCAGACGCCGCAATAGAGAATTTCGATCGCCACGTCGTCGGCGCGCGGGCTGCGGCGTTCGAATTTCATCGGGGCGAGGGGAGTGGTGGCCGATTGGGCGGCATAGCCGATGGCGGTGTACATGGGGTGACCTCGCAAAAACAGTGACAAGTGAGGCGGTGAATTCTGGCCGCCAGAGGCGGGTGCGGCCATGACGATTTCTCCGGGTCTCATGCCTAATCCTCCGGCATGCGGGTTTCGGCGATCGCATTGGCCAGCGGATCTGCGATGATGTTTTCATCCCCTTTTCCGTGAATTTTACGAAGACCTATTCGATGCAGTTGACCCGTCATCTTGATGCCAATGCCCGGCTGGTTTCGCTGATCGAACCGCTGGCGCTGCGCGATGGCTACAGCCAGACCGGCCTGCCCGGCGTGCAGATTTTGCGCGCCAGTTGCGACGTCGCCCGTGGCCCGCATATCTACGAGCCGAGCCTGATGATCATCGCCCAGGGCAGCAAACTGGCGTTCCTCGGCCCACGGACCATGGAATATGGCGCCGGGCATTACCTGATCCAGGCGCTGCCGGTGCCGTTCGAATGCGAAACCTTTGCCTTGCCCGATGCGCCATTGCTCGGTGTGTCGGTGGCGATCGATCGTGTCCTGCTCGGCGAACTGGTGCTGGCCATGGGGCTGGCGCCGGGTCGGCATATTCCGGCGCAGACGCCGGAGTCGATGACCTCGGTGGTACTCGACGATGGCATGCGCGGTTGTGTCGAACGGCTGCTCAGCTGTCTGCACGATCCGCTGGAATGCCAGATTCTCGGCCCGGCGCGGGTTCGCGAATTATTGTTCGTCGCGCTGCGCGGGCCGCAAGCGGATGTGTTGCGAGCGTTGGTCGAGCAACAAGGGCAATTTGCCCGGGTGGCGGCGTCGATCAGCCATCTGCATGCGCATTACACCGAGCCGCTCAATGTCGAGACACTGGCCAGTTGCGCGAACATGAGCGTGTCGACGTTTCATGAGCATTTCAAACGCAGCACGCTGTTGTCGCCGGTCCAGTATCTGAAGCGTTTACGTTTGTTGAAGGCGCAGACGCTGCTGGTGGCGGAGGGGCTGGGCGTGGCGCAGGTGGCGCATCGGGTGGGGTATCAGAGCACGTCGCAGTTCAGTCGCGAATACAAGCGTTACTTCGAACGCAGTCCGGGGGATGAGCGCGCTGCCTGATCCGCCGATAATCCCCTGTGTGAGCGAGCAGGCTCGCTCCCACAGTTGTTTTGTGGTGGCAGAGGAATTTTGGGCAACAAAAAGGCCCCCATGTCGGGAGCCTTGTTGTTCAGCGTTTCGACTTACATGTTCGGGTAAGTCGGGCCGCCGGCGCCTTCCGGCGCGACCCAGGTGATGTTCTGCGCAGGGTCCTTGATGTCACAGGTCTTGCAGTGCACGCAGTTCTGGGCGTTGATCTGGAAGCGCTTCTCGCCATCTTCCTTGGTGATCACTTCGTATACGCCGGCCGGGCAGTAGCGCTGCGCCGGTTCGTCGTACAGCGGCAGGTTTTTGCTGATCGGGATGCTCGGATCGGTCAGCTTCAAGTGGCACGGCTGCTCTTCTTCGTGGTTGGTACCGGAGATGAACACCGAGCTGAGTTTGTCGAAACTCAGTTTGCCGTCAGGTTTCGGGTAGTCGATCTTCTTGCAGTCGGCCGCGAGCTTGAGGCAGGCGTAATCCGGCTTGGTGTCGCGCAGGGTGAACGGCAGTTTGCCGCCGAAGATGTTCTGGTCCAGCCAGTTGAAACCACCGCCGATGATTGCGCCGTACTTGTGAATCGCCGGGCCGAAGTTACGGCTGGCGAACAGTTCTTCATGCAGCCAGCTGTTCTTGAACGCGTCGACGTAAGTGGTCAGTTCGACGGCGCAATCCTGCTCGGCGAACAGCGCATCGGCCACCGATTCCGCCGCGAGCATGCCGGACTTCATCGCTGTGTGGCTGCCTTTGATCTTGGCGAAGTTCAGGGTGCCGAGGTCGCAACCGATCAGCGCGCCGCCCTTGAAGACCATTTTCGGCAGCGAGTTCAGGCCGCCCTTGGCGATGGCGCGGGCGCCGTAGCTGACGCGCTTGCCGCCTTCCAGATATTGCTTGAGCACTGGGTGATGCTTGAGGCGCTGGAACTCATCGAATGGCGACAGGTAAGTGTTGCTGTAGGACAGGTCGACGATCAGACCGACTACCACCTGATTGTTTTCCAGGTGATAGAGGAACGAGCCGCCGGTGTTCTCGGTGCCCATGATGTCCAGCGGCCAGCCGGCGGTGTGCACCACCAGGCCTGGCTGATGCTTGGCCGGGTCGATTTCCCAGATTTCTTTCAGGCCGATGCCGTAATGCTGAACGTCGGCATCGCTGTCGAGGTTGTAGCGTTTGATCAGTTGCTTGCCTATGTGGCCACGGCAGCCTTCGGCGAACAGCGTGTATTTGCCACGCAGTTCCATGCCCGGGGTGTACAGGCCTTCTTTCGGATGGCCTTCACGGTCGACGCCCAGATCACCGGTGATGATCCCGCGCACCACACCGTTTTCATCGATCAGCGCTTCCTGAGCGGCGAAGCCCGGGTAGATTTCCACACCGAGGTTTTCCGCCTGCTGAGCCAGCCAGCGGCACAGGTTGCCCAGGGAGATGATGTAGTTGCCTTCGTTGTGCATGGTCTTGGGCACAAAGAAGTCAGGAATCTTCTGCGCACTGTCGGCGTTTTTCAGCACGAAAATGTCATCGCGCGTGACGGGCGTGTTCAGCGGCGCGCCGAGTTCTTTCCAGTCCGGGAACAGTTCGTTCAGGGCGCGGGGTTCGAACACCGCACCGGAGAGGATGTGTGCGCCGACTTCGGAGCCTTTTTCGACCACGCAGACGCTGATTTCCTTACCGGCATCGGCGGCCTTCTGCTTCAAGCGGCAGGCGGCGGACAGACCAGCGGGGCCGGCACCGACGATGACGACGTCGAATTCCATGTATTCGCGTTCCACAGGCTATCTCCTACTCAAGGCTCAACAGTTTTTTTTCTAATATGGAGGTTTGATCTCGCATCCGTATTGCCTTTACGTTAACGTCAAAGGGAATATTGGCGAATCCACCTTTCTCTCTAGGCGGCGCATTATATCTACACCACTCCTAGCGTCCAATACAAACGTTTGTTTGAATCGCCTCCAGCCCTGATAAATCAAAGAAGCGCGGCTTATGACAGGGCATTTTGGCGTATTGACCAGAATGGGCGTTCCGGTCAAGATACGGGCGGTTTTGCGCTCGCCGTAGGCAGACTGGCGGTTTCAAGAGCACCTCTAAAGACAGGGCACAGGCAGTAGACGGTGATGCGCAGCGCAAGCCCGGCGCGCAGTTTACACAGCGTGAGAATGAATGACCCGACAGTCACCCCTGACGAACGGTCACCTCCCTTCGCGAAGTGAATCACCTCACATTCAAGCCGGCGTTTTTAGAGGTGCCCTTGTCGCCCGATGAGCATCATCCGCCAGGTTCGCCTAGGCGACTTTCTTTTCACCGGAGAGTAACGAGGAATCCATGAAGGTTCTTGTAGCTGTCAAACGCGTTGTGGATTACAACGTCAAGGTCCGCGTCAAGGCGGACAATTCCGGCGTCGACCTCGCCAACGTCAAGATGTCGATGAACCCATTCTGCGAAATCGCCGTGGAAGAAGCCGTACGCCTGAAAGAGAAGGGCGTTGCGACTGAAATCGTCGTCGTCTCCATCGGCCCGACCACCGCTCAGGAGCAGCTGCGTACCGCACTGGCTCTGGGTGCCGATCGCGCCATCCTCGTCGAATCCGCTGAAGACCTGACCTCGCTGGCCGTGGCCAAGCTGCTCAAGGCTGTCGTCGACAAGGAGCAGCCGCAGCTGGTGATCCTTGGGAAACAGGCGATCGACAGCGACAACAACCAGACCGGCCAGATGCTCGCGGCACTGAGCGGCTACGGTCAGGGCACCTTCGCGTCGAAAGTCGAAGTCTCCGGCGACAGCGTTGCCGTGACCCGCGAAATCGACGGCGGCGCGCAGACCGTTTCGCTGAAACTGCCGGCCATCGTCACCACCGACCTGCGTTTGAACGAGCCGCGCTACGCGACCCTGCCAAACATCATGAAAGCCAAGAAGAAGCCTCTCGAAGTGCTGACTCCGGACGCTTTGGGCGTTTCCACCGCCTCCACCAACAAGACCCTGAAAGTCGAAGCGCCGGCTGCACGCAGCGCGGGCATCAAGGTCAAGTCGGTGGCTGAACTGGTTGAAAAACTCAAGAACGAAGCGAAGGTAATCTAAATGACTATCTTGGTTATTGCTGAACACGACAATAAAGTGCTGGCCCCGGCCACGCTGAACACCGTGGCTGCGGCTGCCAAAATCGGCGGCGACATCCACGTTCTGGTAGCAGGTCAGGGCGCAGGCCCGGTGGCCGAAGCCGCGGCTAAAATCGCTGGCGTGAGCAAAGTCCTGAATGCTGACAACGCCGCTTACGCGCATCAGCTGCCGGAAAACGTTGCTCCTCTGGTTGCAGAGTTGGGCAAGAATTACAGCCACATTCTGGCTGCCGCCACTTCCAACGGCAAAAACATCCTGCCGCGCGTTGCTGCTGCGCTGGACGTTGACCAGATCTCCGAGATCATCTCGGTCGAAAGCGCTGACACTTTCAAGCGCCCGATCTACGCCGGTAACGCCATCGCCACCGTGCAATCGACCGCCGCGATCAAAGTGATCACCGTGCGTGCCACCGGTTTCGATCCGGTTGCTGCTGAAGGTGGTTCGGCTGCCGTTGAAGCCGTTGGCGCTGCGCACGACGCCGGTACCTCGAGCTTCGTCAGCGAAGAGCTGGCCAAGTCCGACCGTCCTGAGCTGACCGCTGCCAAGATCGTCGTTTCCGGCGGTCGCGGCATGCAGAACGGTGACAACTTCAAACACCTGTACGCGCTGGCCGACAAGCTCGGCGCTGCTGTTGGCGCTTCGCGCGCTGCGGTCGACGCAGGTTTCGTACCGAACGACATGCAGGTCGGTCAGACCGGCAAGATCGTTGCGCCACAGCTGTACATCGCCGTCGGTATCTCGGGCGCGATCCAGCATCTGGCCGGCATGAAAGACTCCAAGGTGATCGTTGCGATCAACAAGGACGAAGAAGCGCCGATCTTCCAGGTGGCCGATTACGGTCTCGTGGCGGATCTGTTCGAAGCAGTACCTGAGCTGGAGAAGCTGGTCTAATCCGGCGGCTTCACTTATAAAGAGCCCGGCCTGTTGGTCGGGCTTTTTTTTGTCTCGAATTTCAAGCGGGAGCGTTTTGCCATGGATCTGCGCTGCGGATGGTTGTTGGGATTGGTGCTGTTGCCAGGTTTGGCCGTGGCCGCGGGCAAGTGCGAGCGCCTGGTCGTCACCGGCAGCCCTGACGCGCCGCCGTACCTGTGGCAGGACCCGCAAAACCCCAAGCGCCTGATCGGCGCCAGTGCCGATCTGTTGCAGCAAGTGGCCAAGGATCTGGGCATCAAAGTCGACCTGCTCTACGCCGGCAAACGCTCGCAGGCCCTCGATGAAGTGCGCAGCGGGCGCATGGACATGCTGGCCGACGCGCCGCTGACCGTGACCGAGCTGGAAAACCTTGACTTCATTCATCCGCCACTGCTGGAAAACGATTACCTGGTGTGGACGCGCAAAGGCTCGACGCTGACCTATGCCGAGGCCAGCGACCTGAAAGGCCATGCCGGCGCGGTGTCGGAAAAGTCGCGGATGACCCAGGCATTCGGCACTTTCGCCGAACAGAATCTGACGCTGACCCGCACAGCCAACCTTACCGAGGCACTACAGAAGTTGCTGTTGGGCGAGGTGGAATATGTCCTCGCCGGACGTTACTCAGGCTTGGCCGCCGCTCAGACATTGGGCATGACCAGCGATCTGTTGGCGTTTGAACAACCCATCGACCGGCCGGGTCTGTTCCTTGCGGTTTCGCATAACTCGGCCTGCAACGATCCGTGGTTGCGCGGACAGCTCGCCAAAAAGATGACAGAATTGCCCGCGTCCGGACTGACGGAAGCCGCGCTGCAACGCAACATCGAGCGCTGGAAGGCGCAACAGCAGCAGCCGCCACAACCTGTCAGTGCCCCAAAACAGTAGGGATTCTTAGTGAGTATTCGACCTCTTTTCGCGGCTGTGGCCGTTCTGGCCCTGGCCGGGTGCGCATCCGATCCGGCACCCAGTGAACAAATGCGTTTGACCGAACAAGCCATCGCGCAGGCCAAGGCAGTCGGCGCTACCGCTGACGAAGTGCCGGAAATGCAGCTGGCCGAAACAAAATACAACCGCGCCAAAGGCAGCATGGCCGACGAGTCCTATCGCAACGCGCGCATGCGTGCCGAGCAGGCCGAACTGGATGCACGTCTGGCCGAGGCCAAGGTGCTGACGAAAAAAAGTGAAGAACAGCTGAATGTGCTCAATACCCGCATTGTCCGCCTGCGCAAGCAGCTGCAACTGGGGGAAGCGCAATGAGCCTCAAGTCCAACGCGCTCGGCATTCTGCTTCTTGCCGGTTGCGCCAGCCTCTACGGCTGCGCCGGCCAGCACAGCGAGGCGGCGCTGCAACAGGCCGGCGCTGATTTCCAGAAGGTCAAGGAAGATTCCAACGTCCTGCGCATCGCGCCGAAAGACGTGATCCGCGCCGGCGAGTCCCTGGCCCGCGCCGATCGGCTGTCGACCTATTGGGGCAGCGGTGCCGACGTGGTGCATTACGCCTACCTGAGCCAGCGCTACAGCGAAATCGCCCGCGAGCACACCAACCAGGCGCTCAACGAAGAACGCGCAGCCAAGCTCGAGCTTGAGCGTCAGCGTCTGCAACTGGCTCTGCGCGAGTCGAAGCTGCTCAGCGTGCAGCAACAAGGCAAGTGGCTGGAGGAACAGATCGTCGCGCTGGCGACCACACAGACCGATCGCGGCCTGGTCATGACCCTCGGCGACGTGTTGTTCGACACCGGCCAGGCGGAACTGAAAAACTCGGCCAACCGCGTCGTGCTGAAGATCGTCCAGTTCCTGCAACTCAACCCCAAGCGCGTGGTGCGCATTGAGGGTTACACCGACAGCACCGGTGGCAGACAGGAAAACCTCAAACTGTCCCGCGATCGTGCGCAATCGGTGGCTGACGTGCTGGTCGATCTGGGTATCGACGAAAAACGCATTCAGGTCGAAGGTTACGGTGATCAGTTCCCGGTCGATGCCAACGCCTCCGAGCGTGGACGGGCGCAGAACCGCCGCGTAGAAATCGTGTTCTCTGACGAAAAAGGCCAGCTCGGCGCCGCCCGCTGAGGGCTGCGTCTCTGGAAAGCCCGGACTGTCATGCAGTGCCGGGCTTTTTTGTGTCTGTCGATTGCCGCGCAAAACCGTACAGATGGGGCAGACACCGCACTGTACGGTCGAGTAATCTGGCAACTGTCCCAGTACACTTCTAAACTGTTCCGGTATTGTTTCAGACAAGAATAAAACGCCCGTGAAATCGAGTGCTGCGTCATGACCAATCTCTTGCTCTACCAACGTATTGCTCAGCAACTGGCCGAAGACATCCGCCGTGGTGTTTATCAACCGGGGGAGCGCGTGCCTTCGGTGCGCAAGATGAGTTCGCAGCTCAACGTCAGCCATGCGACGGTGTTGCAGGCGTATGCCAACCTTGAAGATCAGGGCCTGATCCGCGCCCGGCCGCAGTCGGGTTACTACGTGCACCAGACCCCAGCGCTGACCGCGCCGACGCCGGACATCGCCCGGGTCGAACGGCCGGGGCTGGTGACGCGCAGCAGCATCATTCAGCAGGTATTGGTCGAATCCCGCCGCGAAGGCGTGTTTCCGCTGGGCGCTGCGGTGCCGAGTGTCGATTATCTGCCGGTGCGCGCGCTGCATCAGCAACTGGCCAAGGTCACCCGGTTTCACAGTCCACGGGCGTTCAGCTATATGTTCAGCCCCGGCTTCGAGCCGCTGCGCCGGCAAGTGGCGATCCGCATGCGTGACGCTGGCGTGGTGGTCGATCCATCGGAAGTGGTGATCACCCACGGCTGTGTCGACGCCTTGCAGATGTCGTTGCGCGTGCTGACCCGGCCGGGCGATCTGATCGCTGCCGAATCGCCGACCTATTACGGCCTGCTGCAACTGGCCGATCTGCTCGGCCTGAAAGTCATCGAAATCCCCAGCGACCCCGCCACCGGCATGAGTCTGGAAGCCTTGCAACTGGCCGCCAACCAATGGTCGATCAAGGCGCTGGTTTTGACCACGCGCCTGAGCAACCCCCTCGGCGGAACCATGCCGGAAGAGCGGCAGAAACAGTTGTTGCGTCTGGCCTCGGATTTCGACATTCAGATTGTCGAAGACGATATCTACGGCGAACTGATGTTCGAGCAGGGCCGTACCAAGGCGCTGAAAGCCTACGACCGCCTGGATCGGGTGATCTACTGCTCGAGCTTCTCCAAAACCTTGTCGCCAGGTGTGCGTATCGGCTGGATGATCGCCGGCAAATACCAACAGGAAATCCAGCGCCTGCAAACCTTCAGCACCCATTCGGCGTGCAGCGTTACGCAGATGGCGATTGCCGCGTATCTGGAAAACGGCGGTTATGACCGGCATTTACGCTATATCCGTCAGGAATACCGGAAAAACCTCAGCGCGTTCCAGCTGGCGGTTCAACAGCATTTCCCTGAAGGCACGCAAATGTCCCGGCCCACGGGCGGCTTCATCCTTTGGGTGAGCTTGCCGGGGCGGGTCAACACCCAGGAATTGCATGTCCGCGCACTGCAACAAGGCATCAGCATCGCGCCGGGTCTGATCTTCAGCAACACCGAGCAGTTCAACCACTGTATCCGCCTCAATTGCGGCATTCCGTGGAACCGCGAGGCGGAGCGCGCGCTGATGACGCTGGGTCTGTTGGCGACCCAACTGTGTCAGGAAATGGCTGGCGGATTCTGAACGAGGAGGGCGGTGGTGCTTGTCATGTGACGCACAACAAGCGAGCATGTGGCCCTCTGCCGTTAGTTCGTTGGGTCCATGAAAGCCATTGTTCCTGCCGCGTGGGTATTGCTGGGTTTGTTGATGATCGGTCAGGCACCGGGTGTCATGGCGGCCGCAGCCCAGGAAAAACCGGCAGCGACCAGTACCACGAACAAAGCCACCAAAACCGTGGCTCCGGCAAAAAAAGCCCAGGCCAAAAAAAATGCCACGGTGAAGAAGCGCCGCCCGGTTGCCTCGAAGTCGAAATCCGCGAGCGAAGTGGCCAAGACCAAATTGCCGCCGGCAAAACTCGATCTCAGCCTGCCCAAGGATATGGTTGAAGACCTGAAGCCACAGGGCACCGTAGAGCTGCCCAAACGCGAGGCGATCCTGCCGCAGATGTTTGGCGAAAAAGATAACGGCTTCCAGCTCAACGGCCGCTTGCTCAGCAATGAAATGGAGTTGCAATTGCGCAACGAAGCGCGACGCGATGTGGAAGGTGCGGCGCTGGATTTCGAATTCAAGCAATAGATGCTGCCCTCTGCGACGCGCAGAGCAGACGCTTCGTCGGAGACTGCCCGGTCACTTTTACTTATCGTTGAAAAGCCGCTTGCAGCAATTTGAAACAGCTGTTTTAGCGGTTACTCTGTTCCCCGTCTCTTTACACATCGCCCGTCGCGAGGATCTGTTCGTCATGAAATGCCGTGAAGGCTGTGGCGCTTGCTGCATTGCCCCCTCCATCAGTTCGCCGATTCCCGGCATGCCCGATGGCAAGCCCGCCGGCGAACGTTGCGTGCAACTGTCGGTCGATAACCTGTGCAGCATTTTCGGCCGTCCGGAACGTCCGGCTGTCTGCTCGGGTTTCGCTGCGGATGTCGAGGTTTGCGGCAGCAGTTCAGAAGAAGCGATCAGATTGATCGGCTGGTGGGAGCAGATGACGGCGGCATGATGTGTTCACCAACGGAACTTCAACAATAAGGAATAACACTATGGGTTCGCTGCACCGTATCGCTGTGTTGTGTGGTCTGACTGCCGTACTTGCCACTTCGGTCGTCCACGCGGAAGACTGGAAAGTTGCCAAGAACGAAGACGGCATCAAGGTTTCCCTGAGCGAAATACCCGGTTCGGATTACAAGTCCTACCAAGGCGTCGCGCTGATGAAAACCACCGTTGCCAAACTGCGTGCCTTGCAGGAAGACGTCTCCGGCGCCTGCGCGTGGATTCACGAATGCAAGAGCCAGAAACTGCTCAAGCACGAAGGCGATCTGAGCTGGACCTATTCGCAATTCAATACGCCATGGCCGGTGACCCCGCGTGATTCGGTGTTGAAAATCACCACTGTTGAGGGCGCCGATGGCAGCCTGACCCGTAATCTTGAAGGCGTGCCGACCTATCTGCCGGAAGAAAAAGGCTTCGTGCGGGTCCAGCAAGTCAAGGGCTTCTGGAAGTTCGTGCCTAAGGGCGATCAGGTTGAAGTGACTTATCAGGTGCACACCGAGCCGGGCGGTAGCGTACCGGCCATGGTCGCCAACAAGTTCGTGGTCGATGCGCCATTCAATACCCTGAAAGCGCTGAAAGAACGCGCCGAGAAATAATCAATTGGCTGTAAGCAAAACGCCCCGACCGGTTCGGGGCGTTTTGTTTTGTCTCTAAATTGTATTTCCAGATATGCGTTGCACGAAATTTTCACAAAGTCTCCAAGACAATTCGCCCGCACTTGTTGCCTGCCATAGCGCTGCCAACCCTTCGAATGAAAGTCTCGAAGAGCAGGGCAGTAATCAATGGCAATGGTGTGAACGATCGTGCAACATTTGCGCACCGCGCACGCCCCGGGGTCTGGACTGACCAATAGAGGGCCTGGCGCCGCTGTATTTTTGCAACTTCAACTTCCAATGGGTCCTAAAACGACATGGCAAACCCGGACGCCCTGAATCAGCAGCGATCTTCTGCTCGCCTGCTGCAACCGACCGTCAAATCGCATCTGGCCTACACGCTGCTGTGCGCACTGGTCATGATGGTCATGTTTTCCGCGCTGCGCCTCGCGCTGCTGGTCTACAACCGCGAGATGATCCTCGACACCCCGGCCGCGACCTTCCTTGAAGCGTTCGTCAACGGTCTGCGTTTCGACCTGCGCCTGGTGGTCTACCTGTGCATTCCGCTGGTGCTGGCGCTGTTCAGTGCTCGGGCCATGGCCGCGCGCGGTTTCTTCCGTCTGTGGCTGACCGTCGCATCGAGCATCGCGCTGTTCCTCGGCCTGATGGAGATGGACTTCTACCGCGAATTTCACCAGCGCCTCAACGGTCTGGTGTTCCAGTACGTGAAGGAAGACCCGAAAACCGTAATGAGCATGCTCTGGTACGGTTTCCCGGTGGTGCGCTACGTGCTGGCGTGGGTGATCGGCACGGTCATTCTGACCCTGGCGTTCAAAGGCGCCGACCGCGCCACCCGCCCGCGCGGACCGTTCAGCGGCGGCAGCGTCAGCTCCCGTCAGGTTGCGCCGTGGTACACCCGCCTGGCGGTGTTCGTAGTCTGCCTGCTGATCTGCGTCGTCGCCGCTCGCGGCACCCTGCGTCAAGGCCCGCCGATGCGCTGGGGTGACGTCTACACCACCGATTCCAACTTCGCCAACCAGCTCGGCCTCAACGGCACGCTGTCGCTGGTCGCCGCAGCCAAGGCGCGCATGGGCGAAGACCGCGACAACATCTGGAAAGCCACCCTGCCGCAGGAACAGGCGCAGCAAGTGGTGCGCGACATGCTGCTGATGCCGGACGACAAACTGGTCGATGCCGACATCGCCGCTGTTCGCCGCGACTACATGCCGCCGGCCGACAAGACCCTGCCGATCAAGAACGTCGTGGTGATCCTGATGGAAAGCATGGCCGGTCACTCGGTCGGTGCTTTGGGCGCGCCGGGCAATATCACCCCGTACCTGGACAAGCTGTCGAAGGAAGGTCTGCTGTTCGACCTTTTCTTCTCCAACGGCACCCACACCCATCAGGGCATGTTCGCGACCATGGCCTGCTTCCCCAACCTGCCAGGTTTCGAATACCTGATGCAGACCCCGGAAGGCAGCCACAAACTGTCCGGTCTGCCGCAGCTGCTCAGCGCCCGCGACTATGACGATGTCTACGTCTACAACGGCGACTTCGCCTGGGATAACCAGTCGGGCTTCTTCAGCAACCAGGGCATGACCAACTTCGTTGGCCGCAACGACTTCGTCAATCCGGTGTTCTCCGATCCGACCTGGGGCGTGTCCGACCAGGACATGTTCGATCGTGGCCTGCAGGAACTGAAGGCGCGGGAAAACGGCAAGCCGTTCTACGCATTGCTGCAAACCCTGTCCAACCACACGCCGTACGCCTTGCCCACGCCATTGCCGGTCGAGCGCGTCACTGACCGTGGCAGCCTCAACGAACACCTGACCGCCATGCGCTACTCCGATTGGGCGCTCGGCCAGTTCTTCGAGAAGGCGCGCAAAGAGAAGTACTTCAACGAAACCCTGTTCGTCATCGTCGGCGACCACGGCTTCGGCAACGAGCGCCAGATCACTGAAATGGACCTGGGTCGCTTCAACGTGCCGATGCTGATGATTGCCCCGGGCATCCAGCAGAAGTTCGGTACCCGCGACCACACCGTGGGCACGCAGATCGACATCGTGCCGACCATCATGGGCCGTCTCGGTGGTGAAGTGCGTCACCAGTGCTGGGGCCGCGACCTGCTCAACCTGCCGCAGGGCGACACCGGTTTTGGCGTGATCAAGCCTTCGGGCAGCGAGCAGACCACCGCCATCGTCACCGCCGATGAGATTCTGGTGCTGCCGCGTGACAAGGACATGGGCCCGAAAATCTGGAAATATCAGCTTGGCGCCAACCCGCACGCCGAAGTTGTGCCAGACGCGCCGCGCACTGCCGAACTCAAACTCAAACTTGAAGCGTTCCTGCAAACCGCAACCAAGAGCCTGCTCGATAACACCGCCGGTGTCATTCACGGCAAGCCGGACTGATCACTCCTTAAAGTCCACGCAATAAAAAAGAGGCCCTTGAACAAGGGCCTCTTTTTTTACCGCTTCAAATCGTCATATCTTGCCGAGTAACAACAGCACCAGCAGCACGACCAACACCACGCCGATAATGCCCGACGGGCCATAACCCCAACTTCTTGAGTGCGGGAAGACCGGCAGACCACCGATCAGCAACAGGATCAGGATGATGATTAGAATTGTGCCCATGGGTGATTTCCTTGTTCAGAGTCTGGAAGAGTCTTGATGCTCAGTGGGCAGCTGGAGAGCAACTAAATTCCAGCCGGCTTACATGTTCCGACTTGCGCCGGTGAAAAATAATTCAATGTTTTTTTAATGTATTTGGATTGCTCGGTTATTTCCTTTCCAGCAAAAAGATCGCAGCCTCGTTGCACTCGTCAGCTCCTGCATGAGACCAACCGGAAAACAATGACGGCGGGAATCTTTTGATCCTCCATTCAGCAACTGGATGGAGCGTGGGTGAACGAAGTTCCTTCGCTACACTCGGCGCATCTCTCCCGGAACAACAAGGCTGTCCGCTATGCAAAATCGCATGATGATCACTGGTGCAGGCTCAGGCCTGGGTCGCGAAATCGCGCTGCGCTGGGCCCGTGAAGGCTGGCGGCTGGCCTTGTCCGATGTCAGTGAGCCCGGCCTGCAGGAAACCCTGAAGCTGGTGCGCGAGGCGGGCGGTGACGGCTTCATCCAGCGCTGTGACGTGCGCGATTACAGTCAGCTCACCGCCTTCGCCCAGGCCTGCGAAGAGAAGCTCGGCGGCATCGACATCATCGTCAACAATGCCGGCGTCGCCTCGGGCGGGTTTTTCAGCGAATTGTCTCTGGAAGACTGGGACTGGCAGATCGCGATCAACCTGATGGGCGTGGTCAAGGGCTGCAAAGCGTTCCTGCCGCTGCTGGAACAGAGCAAGGGCAAGATCATCAACATCGCCTCCATGGCCGCGTTGATGCAAGGCCCGGCAATGAGTAACTACAACGTGGCCAAGGCCGGCGTAGTGGCGTTGTCGGAGAGTCTGCTGATCGAACTCGCGCAGCAGGAAGTGGCGGTGCATGTGGTTTGCCCGTCGTTCTTCCAGACCAACTTGCTCGATTCTTTCCGTGGCCCGACCCCGGCCATGAAAGCCCAGGTCGGCAAGTTGCTGGAAAGTTCGCCGATCAGTGCCGCCGACATCGCTGACTACATCTACCAGCAAGTCTCCGCCGGCGAATTCCTGATTCTGCCTCACGAACAAGGGCGCATGGCCTGGGCAATCAAGCAAAAGAATCCGCAACTGCTCTACAACGAGATGACTTCCATGGCCGAGAAAATGCGCGCCAAGGCCAAACAAAACAACGCTTGATCTTGTTCGATTCCCGCCGCGTCGTTAGGGTGGCCGCCACGGTCACCCTGTCGAGACGCCTCCATGCTCAATTACTTGTGGTTCTTCCTTGCGGCGCTGTTTGAAATCGCCGGCTGTTTTGCCTTCTACATGTGGCTGCGCCAGGGCAAGAATGCGTTGTGGGTGATTCCCGCGTTGCTCAGCCTGACCCTGTTCGCGCTGTTGCTGACCCGTGTTGAAGCGGCCTACGCCGGGCGCGCCTATGCGGCGTACGGCGGGATCTACATCGTTGCTTCGATTGGCTGGCTGGCGGTGGTCGAGCGGGTGCGTCCGCTGGGCTCGGACTGGATCGGCATGGCCCTGTGCGTGGTCGGTGCCAGCATCATTCTGTTCGGGCCGCGCTTTTCCGCCGCCTGAGGCTTTTGTGCGAAGCGTCTGACAGCTGCGGGCGTGGGCAGCTGTAGGGCAAGACTGATTTGCTCGTCGTGGATTGTGAAGACGCTGTAAGCCGCGCATCTTCAGGGTTTGCCAGTCCTGAAGGATGAATCCCATGCTTGTACTCAGCCGTGTGGTCGGTGAGTTGATTTCAATCGGAGACGACATCACCCTGCGTGTTCTGTCGGTCAACGGCTCCAGCGTGCGCTTCGGCGTCGAAGCGCCGAAAAAGGTCCATGTACACCGCGCCGAGGTCTATGACCGGATCAAGCGCAAGGAGGCTGCGGCGAAGGCTGGCTGACGGTTTCAGTCGAACAGATGCTTGGGTACGTCGTGCTTGAGCATCAGCTGGCACTGCTCGCTTTCCGGATCGAACACGATCAATGCCTGGCCTTTGGTCAGTGCCTGACGCACGCGCAGGACGCGGGTTTCCAGCGGGGTGTCATCGCCGTTGTCGGTACCGTCGCGGGTGACGAAATCCTCAATCAGGCGGGTGAGGGTGTCGACTTCAAGCGCGTCGTGGGGAATGAGCATGGGCACCTCGGTCAAATCAATGTCGGGATGCTACGGGGATTGGGTTT
>NZ_WBRZ01000097.1:0-18626 GCF_008923895.1 Pseudomonas sp. GXM4 | reverse complement strand
CCCGCCTGTAGATCGCGTTACATATGAAAAGCCCGGCGCTCATCACTGAGCGCCGGGCTTGTTTACATCAGGAGCAATCAGGCATCCAGCTCGGCCCAACGCTCCACCAACGCATCCAGCTCGGCCTGCAATTGCTCCAGCGAAGCAATCACTTTGGCCGTTTCCGCCGGCGGACGCTGATAGAAACCGGCTTCAGCCATTTCGGCTTCAACCGCGGCGATCTGCTGCTCCTTGGCGTCGATGTCGCCCGGCAAGGCTTCCAGCTCGCGCTGCAGCTTGTAGCTGAGTTTTTTCTTGGCAACCGGAGCAGCAGCGGCAGGCGCAGCCACCGGAGCCGGCTCAGCGGTAACCACCGCCGAATTCAGGTCAGCCTTGCCCGACTTGCTTTCAGTCACACCCAACAGACGCGGCGAGCCGCCCTGACGGATCCAGTCCTGATAGCCGCCGACATATTCACGAACCTTGCCTTCACCTTCGAAGACCAGGGTGCTGGTCACCACGTTATCGAGGAATGCCCGGTCGTGGCTGACCATCAGCACGGTGCCGTTGAAAGTCAGCAGCACTTCTTCGAGCAGCTCGAGGGTTTCCACATCGAGGTCGTTGGTCGGTTCGTCGAGTACCAGCAGATTCGCCGGTTTGCTGAACAGCTTCGCCAGCAACAGACGCGCACGCTCGCCACCCGACAACGCCTTGACCGGCGTGCGTGCACGCTGCGGGCTGAACAGAAAGTCGCCGAGATAGCTCAGCACGTGACGGCTCTGCCCGTCGATGTCGATGAAGTCGCGACCTTCGGCGACGTTGTCGATCACGGTTTTTTCCAGATCCAGCTGATGGCGCAACTGATCGAAGTACGCCACGTCGATACGCGTGCCCTCTTCCACTTTGCCGCTGGTCGGTTGCAGACCGCTGAGCATCAGTTTCAACAGAGTGGTCTTGCCGGTACCGTTGGCGCCGAGCAGACCGATACGATCGCCGCGCTGCAGGACCATGGAGAAATCCTTGATCAGGAACGGCCCGCCCGGATGCGCGAAGCTCACGTTCTCGAGGACCATCACCTGCTTGCCGGATTTGTCCGCGGTTTCCAGCTGGATGTTGGCCTTGCCGGTACGCTCGCGACGCTCACTGCGCTCAACGCGCAGGGCTTTCAGGGCGCGCACGCGACCTTCGTTACGAGTGCGGCGGGCCTTGATGCCCTGACGGATCCACACTTCTTCCTGAGCCAGACGCTTGTCGAACAGCGCGTTGGCAGTTTCTTCAGCGGCCAGCGCGGCTTCTTTGTGCACGAGGAAACTGGCGTAGTCGCCGTTCCAGTCAATCAGCCCACCGCGATCCAGTTCGAGGATGCGCGTGGCGAGGTTTTGCAGGAAGGAACGGTCGTGCGTGATGAACAGCACGGCGCCCTGGAAATCTTTCAGCGCTTCTTCGAGCCAGGCAATCGCACCGATGTCCAGGTGGTTGGTCGGTTCGTCGAGCAGCAGCAGATCGGGCTCGGACACCAGCGCCTGCGCCAGCAGCACGCGACGACGCCAGCCACCGGAGAGTTCGGCGAGGGTCTTGTCGGCCGGCAGTTGCAGGCGGCTTAGGGTGCTGTCGACCAGCGTCTGCAAGCGCCAGCCATCACGGGCTTCAAGGTCGTGCTGAACATGCATCAGCTTGTCCAGATCGGCGTCGGTGACGATGTTCTGGCTCAGGTGATGGTATTCGGCGAGCAAGGCGCCAACACCATCGAGGCCTTCCGCCACCACGTCGAATACCGTCCGGTCGTCGGCCACCGGCAATTCTTGCGGCAATTCGCCGATTTTCAGACCGGGGGCACGCCATACCGAGCCGTCATCGGGCTTCTGGTCGCCCTTGACCAGTTTCATCATGCTGGACTTGCCAGTGCCATTGCGGCCGATGATGCACACCCGCTCACCACGGGCGATCTGCCAGGACACCTTGTCCAACAACGGCATAGCGCCGAACGCAAGGGACACATCGCTGAATTTGAGCAGGGTCATGAGCTTCTCCAAAAACCGGACGCGCATTCTACCTGACTTGAGGCTTGAGCAGGCCGGCAATTTGTCTGTCGAAGCACTCTGCACAACATTTGTTGCGAACTTGTGCAGCGAGGCTCGCAAAGCTTTCGCCGCTTGCTGGCAAAAGGCTAAGCTACAGGCAATTCAGTGCGGATTTCGATCGGCACTTGTCATGATTTCTCTGCCCGGATGTCTCATGCGCAGTCGCCTTTTCAGTGTTTTGTCCTGCTTGTTTCTTACCGCCGCTGCCGCTCAATCCGTCCAGGCGGTGGACCTGTCCACCCAACGCCAGTATTACGATGAAGCCAAGCGCGCCTTGGCCAAGGGTGATACCGGCCCGTATTTCCGTTACAGCCAGGCGCTGGCCGATTATCCGCTGGAACCGTATCTGGCCTACGACGAACTGACCTCGCGCCTGAAGACCGCGAGCAACGCAGAGATCGAGAAGTTCCTCGCCGAGCACGGTGACCTGCCGCAGGCCAACTGGATGAAGCTGCGCTGGTTGCGCTGGCTCGCCGACCGTGGCGACTGGGCGACCTTCGTCAAGTACTACGATCCGAAGCTGAATTTCACTGAGCTCGACTGCCTCAACGCGCAGTACCAAATCAGCCACGACAAGAAGGCTGAAGGCTATGCCAACGCGGAAAAACTCTGGCTGACCGGCAAATCGCAACCGGCTGCGTGTGACGCGTTGTTCGGCATCTGGGCCGCCGATGGCCAGCTCACCGAGCAGAAACGCTGGGAGCGCACCAAGCTTGCCGCGCAGGCCCGCAACTATCCGCTGGCCAACAGTCTGATCAACGGCCTGACCACCCTCGCCCCGCGCGGTCGCTTGCTGGTCGACGTGGCGCAGAAGCCCGAACTGCTCAACCAGCCGTCGCGCTTCACCCCGGCCGACGAGCCGATGTCAGACGTCGTCAGCCTCGGCTTGCGCCGCCTCGCCAGGCAGGATCCGGACAAGGCCATGGCTTTGCTCGACGGTTACGCCAGCAGCATGCATTTCTCTCGCGTTGAGAAGGTCGCGATCGCTCGCGAGATCGGCCTGACCCTCGCGCGCCGCTTCGACAGCCGCGCGCTGGACGTGATGACCAAATACGATCCGGAGCTGCGCGACAACACCGTCTCGGAATGGCGCCTGCGCCTGCTGCTGCGTCTGGCACGCTGGAACGATGCCTACGAATTGACCAAACGTCTGCCGCAAGACCTGGCCACCACCAACCGTTGGCGCTACTGGCAGGCGCGCAGTCTGGAACTGGCCGAGCCACAAAACCCGCAAGCGCTGACCCTGTACAAGAATCTGGCGCGGGAACGAGACTTCTACGGCTTCCTCGCCGCAGACCGTTCACAATCGCCTTACTCGCTGAACAACAAGCCGCTGGTGCTCAGCCAGGCGTTGATCAACAAAGTCCGTAACACCCCCGGCGTACGTCGCGCGCTGGAGTTTCATGCACGCGGGCAGATCGTCGACGGGCGTCGCGAGTGGTATCACGTCAGCCGACATTTCAATCGCGATGAAATGGTCGCACAGGCCAAACTGGCCTACGACCTGAAATGGTACTTCCCGGCGATTCGCACCATCAGTCAGGCACAGTACTGGGACGATCTGGACATCCGCTTCCCGATGGCGCACCGCGATACCCTCGTGCGTGAAGCCAAGGTGCGCGGCCTGCATTCGAGCTGGGTGTTCGCCATCACCCGCCAGGAAAGCGCCTTCATGGACGACGCGCGCTCCGGCGTCGGCGCCAGCGGTCTGATGCAATTGATGCCCGGCACGGCCAAGGAAACCGCGCGCAAGTTCAGCATTCCATTGGCCTCGCCCCAGCAAGTGCTCGATCCAGACAAGAACATCCAGCTCGGCGCCGCTTACCTCAGCCAGGTTCACAGCCAGTTCAACGGCAACCGCGTGCTCGCCTCCGCCGCTTACAACGCCGGGCCAGGCCGCGTGCGTCAGTGGCTGCGCGGCGCTGATCACCTGAGTTTCGACGTCTGGGTGGAAAGCATCCCGTTCGACGAAACCCGTCAATACGTGCAGAACGTGTTGTCCTACTCGGTGATCTACGGGCAAAAACTCAACTCGCCGCAACCGCTGGTGGATTGGCATGAGCGGTATTTTGATGATCAGTAATCACCAGGCTGACGCCGGATCATGAAAAATGCCCGTATCGTGAGATACGGGCATTTTTTTGGTCGGTTACTTGGTCGGTTACTTGGTCGGTTACTTGGTCGGTTACTTGGTCGGTTACTTGGTCGGTTACTTGGTCGATTGCTCAGTCTGCTGTGACAGATCGACCATCATTAAACTGCAACGCCGCCAGCCGTGCGTACAGCGGATTGCTGGCGATCAACTCCTGATGTGTCCCCACCGCTACCAGCTTGCCTTGATCCATCACTGCAATGCGGTCAGCGTTCTTCACCGTGGCCAGTCGGTGCGCGATGACCAACGTGGTGCGGTTTTCCATGAGCGTTGGCAGGGCCTGCTGGATCAGATGCTCGCTTTGTGCGTCGAGGGCGCTGGTAGCTTCGTCCAACAGCAGGATCGGCGCGTCTACCAGCAAGGCGCGGGCGATGGCCAGACGTTGGCGCTGACCGCCGGACAACCCGAGGCCGCCGTCTCCCAGATGAGTTTGATAGCCGTCCGGCATTTGTTCGATGAAGGCGTGGGCGTGGGCAATTCGCGCAGCTTCCTTGACCTGTTCAAGCGTGGCCGTCGGGCAGCCGTAGCGGATGTTGTCCTCCACACTGCCGAAGAACAATGCAGGGGTTTGCGAGACCAGGGCGAAACAGCGGCGCAGATCCAGCGGGTCAAGGCTGGTCAGCGGCACGCCATCAAGGAGAATCTGCCCCTCGCGTGGATCGTAGAAGCGCAGCAACAAGTCGTAAACCGTGGACTTGCCGGCGCCGGACGGCCCCACCAATGCCAGGGTTTCGCCTGCCCTCACCGTCAGATTCAAGCCATCGACGGCGTAGCTTTGCGGACGCGACGGGTAGGAAAAACGCACGTCGCGCAGTTCAAGTTCACCTTTGACTCGCGCTGGCAGAGTGACCAGTCCGGTCAACGGTGGCTGGATGATGTTTTCCGAACGCAGCAATTCTGCGATGCGTTCAGCGGCACCCGCAGCGCGTTGCAGTTCGCCGATCACTTCGCTCAGCGTGCCGAACGCACTGCCGACAATCAGGCTGTAGAAAACGAATGCCGCCAGCTCGCCGGCTGATATCCGTCCCGCCATCACATCCATGCCGCCGACCCACAACATCACTGCCACCGCGCCAAGCACCAGCACGATCACCAAAGTGATCAACCACGCTCGCTGGAAAATCCGTTTGCGCGCAGTTTCGAACGCCTGCTCGACGGTCGAGGCGAAACGCTGCTCGTCCTGCACCTGGTGGTTGTAGGCTTGCACGGTTTTGATCTGGCCGAGGGTTTCCGACACATAGCTGCCAATGTCGGCGATACGGTCCTGGCTCTGGCGCGAGAGATTGCGCACGCGGCGGCCGAAAATCAGGATCGGCGCGATCACCAGCGGCAGTGCAATCACGACAATGCTGGTCAACTTCGGATTGGTGATGAACAGCAGCACTACACCGCCGATCACCATCAGCAGATTGCGCAGGAACAGCGAGAGCGACGAGCCGATCACCGATTGCAACAACGTGGTGTCAGCGGTCAGGCGCGACTGGATTTCCGAGCTGCGGTTGTCCTCATAAAAGCCCGGATGCAGATACACCAGGTGATTGAACACTTGGCGGCGAATGTCGGCGACCACGCGCTCGCCTATCCACGACACCAGATAGAAACGGGCAAAGGTGCCCAGCGCCAGCCCGAGCACCAGCAACATGAAAATGCCGATGGACTGATTGAGCAGATGCGGCGAACGGGTCATGAAACCCTGGTCTACCAACAACTTGATGCCCTGCCCCATCGACAGGGTAATGCCGGCGGTGACGATCAGCGCGAGTAGAGCGCCGACGGCATGCCAGCGGTACGGCAGGAGAAAATGACTGGTCAGGCGCAGGGCGCGCCGGTGTCGGGAAGAAAGCATGGAGATCATGGAGTTCACGTCTGCGCAGATGGATCGGGCCAGCCTACAGACTCAGATGGGGTGGAACTCTGTAAATCACAATGAGTCAGGTTAAATATGCCCGGGATGTCCGGATGCTAGAAACGATTGGTCTAAGGTTGCGGTTGAGACGAGCGGTCATTTCTGTTTGAGTAGAGATGCCGCCCGCCGACAGACCGCAGGGAGTTGTCACAGCCTGGTCACGTGGCGGTTTTAACTTAGGCACACAACCTGATGAGGAGACAGGCCATGTCCTTGCAACACAGCAGCGAAGACAAGATTGAAGTGATCCGCACCAAACCCGACCAGTCTCTGGGTTGCTCGATTATCGATGAGCAGGGCCGCGAAGTACCGATCACTGAAGACATGATCCAGGACGCTTGCCGCGAACTGGAGAAGCGATTGGTCAAGCCTGCCGAACAAGAGTGATGTAGCCACCGTCTTCCTGACCCGGCCCTGATTGGCCGGGTTTTTTATGTCTGCAATTCGGGATTGGTGGTGTGGCTTTCGCGAGCAAGCTCGCTCCCACCTTTATCTTTGATGCACTGTAGATCCCCTGTGGGAGCGAGCCTGCTCGCGAAAAGGCCAGCGCTGATTCAGACAGCCACCGCCCCCAGCGCCTCAACAATCTGCCGCAACCCCGGCGCATCACCTTCAATTCGCACCTTCAGCCCTTCAATCTCGCGGCGCACCGGATACTGCTTGCGCAACACGTCAAACGCCGCTCGCTGCTCGGCGACATTCCCCACCAGACTGCGGCGGAAATCCGCATCATCGCGGCGTGGGTCATATACGCCCCGGCACAACATCGCCAGCGCCCATGCCGGATCGCTGTCACCGTGCAGGGAAACTTCCGACAACCAGGTTGCTGGCAGCAGATCACTGAGCGCGATAGCCGCAGGTTGGCCAATGAAAGCGCAGTAGGCCTGATAGATCTGCGCGGTCCCGCGTTGCTTGCCGTCGAGGCTGTAACCGGCAATATGAGGCGTGGCCAATACGCAGAGCTCGGCCAGCGCAGGGTCGACTTCCGGCTCCTTCTCCCAGACGTCGAGCACCGCTTGCAGGTCCTCGCGCTCCAGCAGCACCTCACGCAGCGCAACGTTATCCACCACAGGGCCGCGCGCCGCGTTGATCAGCCATGTTCCCGGCTTGAGTTGCTGCAAACGCTGTTGATCGAACAGGTGCCACGTCGCGTCGTCGCCATTGCGAGTCAATGGCGTATGCAGACTGATCACGTCGCACTGCTCGATGATCTGCTCAAGGCTGACATAATCGCCGCCCTCGGCAGCCTGACGCGGCGGATCGCAAACCTTCACATTCCAGCCCAGGCCCTTGAGGACCTTGATCAAGCGCCCCCCCACTTCACCGGCGCCGACGACACCGTAAGTACGCTGAGTCAGATCCGCGCCTTCGATTTCGGCCAGCGTCATCAGACTGCCCAGTACGTAATCGACCACGCCACGGGCATTGCAACCCGGCGCGCTCGACCAGCAGATCCCGGCCTCGTTGAAGTAATCGAGATCCAGATGATCGGTGCCGATGGTGCAGGTGCCGACAAAGCGCACCTTGCTGCCATCAAGCAGCGCGCGATTGACGTTGGTCACCGAACGCACCAGCAACACATCGGCGTGCTCGACCGTCGCGCGGTCAATGGAGCGGCCCGGCACTCGGCGGATGTCACCGAAACCGGCAAAAAAGGCATCGAGCAGCGGGATATTTTCGTCGGCAACAATCAGCATGGCGGGCTCCTTGGGCGGATCGGCAGTTTAGGTGCTGACGCGTCGATCAGCCAGCAGGGTTTGCGCTTACAAATGCGCAACAGAGGATTTTTCCTGACCGAGGCGTCAGCGGCGTAGAATGCGCCGCTCTGCGCATCAATACTTTCTGGACGCTTTGCCTGTGAACCCTGTAACTGACCAACCTGTCGCCGTCTCGCTGAGCCGCCCTGCGCGGATTCGCCTGGAGTTGAAAAACCTGCTCGCCCTCGCCCTGCCGATCATCATCGCGCAACTGGCGACCACGGCCATGGGCTTCGTCGATGCGGTGATGGCCGGGCGCGTCGGGCCCAAGGACCTGGCGGCAGTGGCATTGGGCAACTCGATCTGGGTCCCGGTGTTTCTGTTGATGACCGGCACCCTGCTGGCCACCACACCAAAAGTCGCCCAGCGTTTCGGCGCCGGCAAGCACAGCGAGATCGGCCCGATCGTGCGTCAGGCGTTGTGGCTGGCATTGGTAGTCGGATTGATCGCCACCTCGATGCTGATCGCTGCCGAGCCGGTGCTCCATCTGATGAAAGTCGATCCGGAGCTGATCAGCCCGTGCATGCAATATCTGCACGGCATCGCCAGCGGCTTGCCGGCGGTGGCCTTCTATCACGTGCTGCGCTGCACCAGCGACGGCATCGGCCGCACCCGCCCGGCCATGGTGCTGGGCCTCTGTGGTCTGGCGCTGAACATCCCGCTGAACTACATCTTCATCTACGGCCACTTCGGCGTGCCGGCCATGGGCGGCGTCGGCTGCGGCTGGGCCACGGCAATCGTGATGTGGGTGATGGCGCTGGGCCTGGCCGGCTACGAACGCTGGGCACCAGCCTATCGCTCAAGCGAACTGTTCAGCCGCTTCGACTGGCCGCAGTGGGCGGTGATCAAACGTCTGCTGTCGATTGGTTTGCCGATCGGCATCGCGGTGTTTGCCGAGTCGAGCATCTTCGCCGTGATCGCCCTGCTGATCGGCAGCCTCGGCGCGACGGTGGTGGCCGGGCATCAGATCGCGCTGAACGTCAGCTCGCTGGTGTTCATGATCCCGTACTCGCTGGGCATGGCGGTTACCGTGCGTGTCGGCCAGGCGCTAGGCCGCGAGGAACCGCGTGAGGCGCGTTTTGCCGCTGGAGTCGGCATGGGCACGGCGCTGGCCTACGCCTGCCTGTCGGCGAGCCTGATGCTGGCGCTGCGCGAGCCGATTGCGGCGATCTATACCGCTGATCCAACGGTGATTCACATTGCGGCGATGCTGATTGTCTATTCGGCGCTGTTCCAGTTTTCCGATGCGATCCAGGTGACTGCGGCAGGCGCACTGCGTGGTTATCAGGATACTCGGGTAACGATGATCCTGACTCTCTTCGCCTACTGGGGGATTGGTTTACCGGTCGGTTATGCGCTGGGCCTGACCGATTGGCTCGGCGAGCCACGCGGTCCGAGCGGTTTGTGGCAGGGTTTGATCGTCGGTTTGAGCTGCGCAGCGTTGATGCTGTCGATTCGTCTGACACGCAGTGCGCGCAAGCGAATTCGAATCAGTCGTTCGGCGGGTTGATCACCCATAAAAAAAGACCTGCATTTGCAGGTCTTTTTTTTGCCCTGATTCAGGACTTCTTGCGAATCCAGTACAGATAGGTGCCGGCCTCTTCGTGCTGGCTGACCAGCTCATGGTCAAGAAACACGCAGAACTTGGGGATATCGCGCTTGGTCGAGGGATCGGTGGCGATCACCTTGAGCAGGCCGCCGGGCACCAGATCGCGGATGTGCTGGTGCAACATCATCACCGGTTCCGGGCAATTGAGGCCGGTGGCGTCGAGGGTGCCGTCGACCGGGGTGTTGATCATTTCGCTCATGGTTTACTCCAGAAACTGGCCGGCATTGTCGCGCATCGCCGGGAATATCGTCCAACGTCTGCCGGTTAGCGGGACTTGGGCTTTTTGCTGTCGTGGCGGCGCAAGTGGCAGGTGACTTCCTCGCGGTCGTGATACAACTGCTTGCAGCCGATATCAACCTTGATCCCACGCGCCTTGAAACCGTCGGCAATGCGCTCGAGCAGACGTTTCACTTCGGCATAACGCTGTTTCATCGGCAGCTTCAGGTTGACCACGGCCTCACGGCAATGTCCCTCGCCAATCCATTCTTCCAGCATCGCCGCGTTACGCGCCGGTTTCTCGACAATGTCGCAAACCATCCAGTCCACCGGCTGTTTGGGCTTGAAGGTGAAACCATCCGCCATCAGATGCTGGACCAATCCGGTTTCCATCAGGCTTTCAGCCATCGGGCCGTTGTCGATGGCGGTGACCAGCATGCCACGGTTGACCAGTTGCCAGGTCCAGCCGCCCGGCGCGGCGCCGAGGTCAACGCCGGTCATGTCGCTGTGCAGCCGGTCTTCCCACTGATCACGTGGAATGAAGTGGTGCCACGCCTCCTCCAGCTTCAAGGTCGAACGGCTGGGTGCCTCGCGAGGAAACTTCAGGCGCGGGATGCCCATCGGCCACATCGCCGAATTGCCGGCATCGGCCATGCCGAGAAACACTTCGCGACCACTTTTGAAGGTCAGCAACAAACGCGGCTTGCTGGCGTCTTCCACCAGTTTGCCAGCGGCGGTCAGCGCCTTGCGCAGCGGGCCTTCGAACTTTTTGCAGAAATTCGACAGTTCCTTGCCGTCATTGGTATCGACCACTTCCAGCCACAGACTGCCAAACACCGGGAAATCGGCCATGTGCGCGAGGATTACGCTGATGCGATCGTTTTCCGGCAGATCGATGAAAAAGCCGCGCGCCCACTGCCGCGGGAAGATCAATTCGGCGAAACGCTGACCGCGCATCAGGCGTTCGGCGCCGTCGGCTTCGGTGCAGACAAACTCGGCGCAGGCCGTGGCGGTTTTGGCTTTGGCGTAACCGGCGACATTGAGACGGGCGGCGAGATCGGAAATCTCCGAACAGACTTCGCCTTCGAAGCCGGGCCGGCAATGCATGAATAGGGTGTTCATTCTTACTCCTGGGCAGCGGTCGATCATTCGGCCGCTGCGCGATGCTCAAGCCTTGCGTTGCCGCAATGCCTGTCACGAAAACCGGCGCATGATAGCTGAAGTCGGAACCATGGTTGCGCCGATAGAGTCCAGTTATTAGCCAGCTACTCAAAACAGGGCTAGGTTTAATGCTCTGCCCGTCCCCTCAGTCCGTAGCCGTGCGGACTCAAAGGAGTGATCGTAATGCCGTCCCTCGATAGTCTGAAGTCACTGAAAACCCTACAAATCGACGCCACGACCTACCACTATTTCAGCCTGCCGGAAGCCGCCAAAAGCTTGGGCGATCTCGACAAGCTGCCGATGTCATTGAAGGTCCTGCTGGAAAATCTGCTGCGCTGGGAAGACGAAAAAACCGTCACCGGCGCTGACCTCAAAGCCATCGCCGCCTGGCTCAAGGAGCGCCGCTCTGATCGGGAAATCCAGTACCGCCCTGCCCGTGTATTGATGCAGGATTTTACCGGCGTCCCCGCCGTGGTCGATCTCGCCGCCATGCGTGCGGCGATGGCCAAGGCCGGCGGCGATCCGCAGCGGATCAATCCGTTATCGCCGGTGGATCTGGTGATCGACCACTCGGTGATGGTCGACAAGTTTGCCAGCGCCAGTGCGTTTGAACAGAACGTCGACATCGAAATGCAACGCAACGGCGAGCGCTATGCCTTCCTGCGCTGGGGCCAGAGTGCGTTCGATAACTTCAGCGTGGTCCCGCCGGGTACCGGCATCTGCCACCAGGTCAACCTTGAGTACCTCGGCCGCACCGTCTGGACCAAAGACGAGGATGGCCGCACCTACGCGTTCCCTGACACCCTGGTAGGCACCGACTCCCACACCACCATGATCAACGGTCTCGGCGTGCTCGGCTGGGGCGTGGGCGGGATCGAGGCGGAAGCGGCGATGCTTGGGCAACCGGTGTCGATGCTGATTCCGGAAGTGATCGGCTTCAAGCTCACCGGCAAGCTCAAGGAAGGTATCACCGCGACCGACCTGGTGTTGACCGTGACGCAGATGCTGCGCAAGAAAGGCGTGGTCGGTAAATTCGTCGAATTCTATGGCGACGGTCTCGCCGACCTGCCATTGGCCGACCGCGCGACCATCGCCAACATGGCCCCGGAATACGGTGCGACATGCGGCTTCTTCCCGGTCGACGATGTCACGCTGGAATACCTGCGCTTGTCCGGCCGGCCGCCGGAAGTGGTGAAGCTGGTCGAGGCCTACACCAAGGCTCAAGGCCTGTGGCGGCTACCGGGTCAGGAGCCGGTGTTCACCGACAGCCTGGCCCTGGACATGGGCAGCGTCGAGGCAAGCCTGGCCGGACCGAAACGTCCGCAGGATCGCGTCTCCCTGCCGAACGTCGCGCAGGCCTTCAGTGATTTCATCGACCTGCAATTCAAACCCACCAGCAAAGAAGAAGGACGCCTGGAAAGCGAGGGCGGTGGCGGCGTGGCGGTGGGCAACGCCGATCTGGTCGGTGAAGCGGACTACGAATACGAGGGCAAGACCTATCGCCTGAAAAACGGTGCCGTGGTCATCGCCGCGATCACTTCCTGCACCAACACTTCCAACCCGAGCGTGATGATGGCTGCTGGACTGCTGGCGAAAAAAGCCGTCGAAAAAGGTCTGACACGCAAGCCGTGGGTGAAAAGCTCTCTCGCCCCCGGCTCGAAAGTGGTCACCGACTACTACAAAGCTGCCGGGCTGACTCAGTACCTTGATCAGCTCGGGTTTTCGTTGGTCGGCTACGGTTGCACCACCTGCATCGGCAACTCCGGGCCACTGCCGGAGCCGATCGAGAAAGCCATTCAGAAAGCCGATCTGACCGTCGCGTCGGTCTTGTCCGGCAACCGCAACTTCGAAGGTCGCGTACACCCACTGGTGAAAACCAACTGGCTGGCCTCGCCTCCGCTGGTCGTCGCTTACGCACTGGCTGGCAGCGTGCGCACCGATATCAGCAGCGAACCGCTGGGCGAGGATCAGCAGGGCAATCCGGTGTACCTGCGCGATATCTGGCCGAGCAGCCGGGAAATCGCCGAAGCGGTGAATCAGGTCAATACGGCGATGTTCCACAAGGAATACGCCGAAGTGTTTGCCGGCGACGAACAATGGCAGGCCATCGAGGTGCCGCAAGCGGCCACATACGTCTGGCAGGACGATTCGACCTACATTCAGCATCCACCTTTCTTCGACGACATTTCCGGCCCGCTGCCGGAAGTCAAAGACGTCAAAGGTGCGCGGGTTTTGGCCTTGCTCGGCGATTCAGTGACCACCGACCACATCTCCCCCGCCGGCAACATCAAGATCGACAGCCCGGCCGGGCGATACCTGCAGGAAAAAGGCGTCGAGCCGCGCGACTTCAACTCCTACGGTTCCCGTCGCGGCAATCATGAAGTGATGATGCGCGGCACGTTTGCCAACATCCGTATTCGCAACGAAATGCTTGGCGGCGAGGAAGGTGGCAACACGGTTTACATCCCCACCGGGGAAAAAATGGCGATCTATGACGCAGCGATGAAATATCAGGCTTCGGGGACGCCGTTGGTGGTGATTGCCGGTCAGGAGTACGGCACCGGGTCGAGCCGTGACTGGGCGGCGAAAGGCACCAATCTGCTGGGCGTCAAAGCCGTAATTGCGGAGAGTTTCGAACGTATTCACCGCTCAAATCTGGTCGGCATGGGTGTGCTGCCGTTGCAGTTCAAGCTTGATCAAAACCGCAAGAGTCTCAATCTGACCGGCAAAGAGACGTTAGAAATTCTGGGATTGACCGGCGTCGAGCTGAGGCCGCGGATGAACCTGCCGCTGGTTATCACTCGCGAAGATGGGCGTCAGGAAAGAATCGAAGTCTTGTGCCGGATTGATACGCTGAATGAGGTCGAGTACTTCAAATCCGGGGGGATTCTGCATTATGTGTTGCGGCAGTTGATTGCTTCGTGACGGGGTGACATTCGCCCAGGCTGTGATCTTTTTGACTTGGCTTTCAAAAGCAGGATCAAAAGATCGCAGCCTTCGGCGGCTCCTGCATTCAGGCGAAAAAAAACCCGCCGAAGCGGGTTTTTCCCAAGACCATTATCGACTCCCTGTCGGCAGCGATCCTTGCGATGGTCGATCGTCCATGATCCTGAAACACTCCCTGTGTCTCAGTTGATGTGTGTAGATTACCCAGTGGATCCAATCAGCAATAGTCGTAAAAGCTACCAACACGTGTAAGACATTCGCCATACAAACACTTCCGAAAACCCTTAGACCCGTCAGGCACCGCCGCTTTCACGAGCCCTGGCGCTTTCGGCGAGAAACTGTTCAAGCCTGCTCAACTGCTCCTCCCAGCCGCGACTGTCCATGTAATACGCCTCTTTCTGACGGATATCAGGGATGTGCGCGAAGCCGGATTCCGAGACCTTGAGTAGAGTGCCGTCTTCAAAGTCCTGCAATTCGAACTTGACCAATGTGGTCGGCTCTTGTGAGTAGTCGATCTTCGGGTTGACCGCATACGGGTGCCAGCGGAAAGAAAACAGCTGCTGCGGCTCGACCCGCTCGATCAGCACATTCCACAATACGTGTTCATAACCGGGGTAAGTGACCTGACCCTGCGTCCACTCGCCGGCAATGAAACGCCGGCCCTCGAGCGCCACGCCAAACCACTGGCCAAACGCCTCCGCATCGACCAATGCACGCCAGACATGGGAACGCGACGCCTTGAGCGTGATCTTGCGTTCGAAACTGTTAGGTACTGGTTTCATACGTCACCTCCTGTTCTGAACACTAGGCTTGTATGACCACATGTCCAATGCGAAGTTGTATCGAAGCGCTGCAGACACCGATTCGAGCGGACACATTCTGCGGTAGTTTGCGCTCTGTGATCGACGCCGCATGACCTGTTATCTTTCCAGCGAATCCGCAGAAACAAGGACGAATCATGCAGCCCTCTCTTGCCGATCGGTATCGCGGCGCCCTCCTCGGCCTGGCTTGCGGCGATGCGGTCGGCACAACGGTTGAGTTCCAACCGCGAGGATCATTCCAGCCGCTGACCGACATGATCGGCGGTGGTCCGTTTCAGCTCAAGCCTGGGCAATGGACCGATGACACTTCAATGGCACTGTGCCTGGCCGAGAGCCTGCTGCGCAAAAACGGTTTCGACGCGGCAGATCAGATGGGCCGCTATCTCAATTGGTGGAAATGGGGATATCTGAGCTCCACCGGTGAATGTTTCGACATCGGCATGACCGTCAGCCAGGCGCTGGAACAGTATCAGCGAACCGGGGAGCCTTTCGCAGGGTCGACTGACCCGTTGACTGCTGGTAACGGGTCGCTGATGAGGTTGGCACCAGTCGTGCTGTTTTATTTTCCGGACGCTCGACAGATCCAGATCCACGCTGCCGACAGTTCGCGCACAACCCATGCGGCGCCGGAGGCAATCGAGTGCTGCCAATTGCTGGCTGATCTGATTGCACGAGCGCTTGAGGGTGCGGAGAAAACACAGCTTCGCCGGGCGCCACTGCTCAAGCTTTCCCAGCCCAAGGTGATTGCGATTGCTCAGGGTGAGTACCTTCACAAAGCGGAAACTGAAATAAAAGGCAGTGGCTATAGCGTCCAATCGCTGGAAGCCGCTTTGTGGTGCTTTCACCATACGCAGACATTCGCCGAAGCGGTGTTGAAAGCAGCCAATCTCGGTGATGATGCGGATACAACGGCTGCTATCGTGGGTCAGTTGGCAGGTGCTTACTACAGCGCTCGGGCGATCCCCGAGCACTGGCTGGAGCAGTTGCATGAAGGCGAGGAAATCACCGCCACTGCGGATCGCTTGCTTGAGGCCTCCCGGCTACGTACATAACAATCGATACACTCTTTCCACTCAAGATAGCGAGAACCTTATGTCAGTGCGTCTGCTTCTGGCCTCTGTGCCTTTTTTGTTTGCCCCTATCGCCCATGCCGCCGTTGATTGCGCCAACGCCAGCGATCAGGCGACGATGAATCAATGCGCGGGGCAAGCCTTCAAAGCGGCGGACAAGGAATTGAATACGCTCTATCAGCAGATCACCGGACGCCTGAAGGATAACCCGGACGGAAAGAAGCTGTTGGTCAACGCGCAGCGGGCGTGGGTCAGCTTTCGGGATGCCGAGTGCAAGTTTTCGGCTTCTGGGGTGACAGGCGGGAGTGTTTATCCATTGGTTTACAGTAGTTGTCTTACAGCCGTAACCAAGGCCAGAGTAGAAACCCTCAAGCAGTATTTGAAATGTGAGGAAGGTGATATGAGTTGCCCGGTACCCGGTGCGTAATCACAGGCTCCGCTTACGGAGCCTGTGCTGTGAACCGTTACGCCTCAGACGTGAGGATCGCCCGGCGCTTTGCTCGGCGCTGCGTATTGCGGCTTGAGGTGGCCATCCTGATCGAGTAACCAGGCGTCCATGATCTGCCGCACTACTGGACCGGCAACACGACCACCCGCCTCGCCGTTCTCGATCATTACCGAGATGGCGATCTTTGGATGTTCGGCCGGTGCGAATCCTACAAACAGGGCGTTGTCACGGTGGCGTTCCAGAGTTTTCTCGCGGTTGTAGCGCTCACCCTGCTTGATCGCCACCACTTGCGCCGTACCACTCTTGCCGGCGATGCGGTATTGCGCCCCCGCGGCCGCCGCTCGGGCAATACCTCGAGCATCGTGCATGACCATCTGCATACCGTGATTGACCTGCTCCCAATCGCGCGGGTCCTTGAGCAGAATGTTCGGCATCGGGTGCTCGTCAACCGGCGCTATACCGTCGACCGACTTGGCCAGATGCGGTCGATTCCATATCCCTTTGTTGGCAATCAGTGCAGTGGCTTGGGCCAATTGCAGCGGTGTGACCTGCATGTATCCCTGGCCGATGCCCAGAATAACGGTTTCACCGGGATACCAGGCCTGCCGCCGAGTAGCGCGTTTCCACGCTTGCGACGGCATCAGACCGGGGGACTCTTCAAACATGTCCAGCGAGACTTTTTCACCAAGGCCGAACATCGCCATGTAGTCGTGCAGACGATCGATGCCAAGCTTGTGCGCCAGGTCGTAGAAGTAGGTGTCGTTGGAACGCATGATCGCCGCGTCCATGTCCACCCAACCGTCACCACTGTGGTTCCAGTTGCGATACTTGTGATCGAAGTCGGGTAATTGGTAGTAGCCGGGATCGTATACGCGGGTCTGCGGGGTCACGACGCCGGCGTCCAGACCAGCGATGGCGACTTCCGGCTTGATCGTCGAGCCTGGGGCGTACAGGCCGCGCAATACGCGGTTGAACAATGGCCGATCGATGGAATCCCGCAGCGCTGAATATTCCTTCGAACTGATCCCGGTGACGAACAGATTCGGATCGAAACTCGGATTGCTGACCATCGCCAGCACTTCTCCGGTGGACGGATCAAGGGCTACCACTGAGCCACGACGGTCGCCCAAAGCAGCTTCGGCAGCTTCCTGCAGCTTTACATCGAGGCTAAGGACGATGTTTTTACCTGGAACCGGATCGGTGTGCTTGAGTACGCGCAGCACACGGCCTTGAGCATTGGTTTCCACTTCTTCGTAACCGACATGGCCGTGCAACTGCGCTTCATAGAAGCGCTCGATACCGGTTTTACCAATGGATTGAGTGCCTCGGTATTCAACGGAATCGAGCGTCTTCGATTCTTTTTCATTGATCCGACCGACATAACCAATCGAATGGGCGAAATGGGCCCCAAGGGGATAGTGCCGGACAAACTGCGGCTCGACATCAATACCCGGCAGACGAAATTCATTAACCGCCAAGATAGCGATCTGCTCCTCCGTCAGCTCATAAAACAGGGTGACCGGTGTGAACGGATGCCGGGATTGCTTCATCGCCTTGTCGAATACCGTGCGGTCTTCAGCAGGCAAGTGCAGCAAGTTGATGACTTCGTCCAATTCTTGATTGACGTCGGTGGCACGCTCACGGGTGATGGTCAGGTTGTAGCTGGGGCGATTGTCGGCGAGCAACACACCGTTGCGGTCGTAGATCAATCCACGGGTTGGCGGTATCGGGAGGACATGGACGCGATTGTTTTCGGAGATGGTCGAGTGGTAGTCGAATTCCACGACCTGGAGGATGTACAGGCGCACCACCAGAGCGCAGCTGATGGCGAAGACAAACAGAGCGCAGGCGATCAATCGTTTGTTGACCAGCCGCGTCTCTTTTTCATGATCCTTGATCGGGATTGGTTCAGGCATTTCTACAGCAACTCTTTGACATAAATGAGTGCCGATCCGTGGGCATGACATCAGTCCGTTAAAAAACGAGCTGCACCATACCAAAACTCGCCATCCACTTCAGGATGAATTTCCGCGGTGGCAGGCTGAAAACTTTCTCGCAGGCAAAACAAAACCCCAACTGCTTTCGCAATTGGGGTTTCGGAATTTAATCTTGACGATGACCTACTCTCACATGGGGAAACCCCACACTACCATCGGCGATGCATCGTTTCACTGCTGAGTTCGGGATGGGATCAGGTGGTTCCAACGCTCTATGGTCGTCAAGAAATTCGGGTACTGACTCGTGACCAGATGGTCTCGCTTCAGCAAATTGGGTATGTGACAGCTTTCGGTGTTTGTGCGTTTCGAACTTTCGGTTCGTTTCGTCTTCACACACCGCAATCTGGCCTTTCGACGCAAATTGCTTGGGTGTTATATGGTCAAGCCTCACGGGCAATTAGTATTGGTTAGCTCAACGCCTCACAGCGCTTACACACCCAACCTATCAACGTCGTAGTCTTCGACGGCCCTTCAGGGAACTCA
>NZ_WBRZ01000096.1:0-18654 GCF_008923895.1 Pseudomonas sp. GXM4 | reverse complement strand
ACCCAAGGGTGCTCTATGAAAATCTTGATGGTTCTGACTTCCCACGATCAACTCGGCAACACTGGCAAGAAAACCGGTTTCTGGCTGGAAGAGTTCGCCGCGCCTTACTTTGCCTTCAAGGACGCCGGCGCCGACGTCACCCTGGTATCGCCTGCCGGCGGCCAGCCTCCGCTCGATCCGAAAAGCGATGAGCCAAGCGCGCAGACTGCCGAAACCGATCGCTTCCGCGCCGATCCGGCCGCACAACAGGCACTCGCCACCACTGGCCGTCTGGCTGATGTGAAGGCCGAAGATTTCGATGCCGTGTTCTACCCAGGCGGCCACGGTCCGTTGTGGGATCTGGCCGAAGACAAGGCCTCGATCGCGCTGATCGAAGCCTTCGACCGCGCCAACAAACCTCACGGTTTTGTCTGCCACGCACCCGGCGTGTTGCGTCATGTGGTGCGTGCTGACGGCCAGCCGATCGTCAAGGGCCGTGATGTCACCGGTTTCACCAATGCCGAAGAGGCTGCAGTCGGCCTGACTGACGTGGTGCCGTTCCTCATCGAAGACGAGTTCCAGCGCCTTGGCGGGCGCTATTCGAAAGTCGCCGACTGGCAGGTTCACGTGGTGGCTGACGGTCAACTGGTCACCGGCCAGAACCCGGCCAGCTCTGCCGCCGTTGCCGAAAAGCTGTTGAAGATGCTCGGCTGAATCCCTCGCTCCAACCCGATCAACGCCGCGTGCGTACCGCCCGGCGTTGTTTTTTTGCCCAGTCACTAGTCGACTGGTCTAATCAGATTCAAGGCTTACTCCATGAATAACGCTTTTTTCACGCCCGCCAAATTGGGCAACCACACCCTGAAAAACCGCATCGTTCTGCCGCCTCTCACCCGCCAGCGCAGCACACAACCGGGCAATGTCGCCAACGAGTTGATGGCCGAGTATTACCAGCAGCGCGCCGGTGCCGGTTTGCTCGTCACCGAAGGCACGCAGATCGAACCGCGCGGTCAGGGTTATGCGTGGACGCCGGGCATTCACACGCCGGAGCAGATCGCCGGTTGGCGCAAAGTCACCGAGGCGGTGCACGCCGTGGATGGTGTGATCTTCGCCCAGCTCTGGCATGTCGGTCGGGTCTCGCACACGGCGTTGCAGCCCAACGGCGATGCGCCGGTGTCGGCCTCTGCGGTCGCCACGGATCGCGTCAGCGTGTTCATCGAAACCGCGCCCGGTGCCGGTGAACTGGTGCCCCCGTCCGCTCCGCGCGCGTTGAGCACCGATGAAGTGCAGGAACTGATTCAGCTGTACATCCAGGCCGCGCGCAACGCGATGGATGCGGGTTTCGACGGCATCGAACTGCATTGTGCCAACGGTTATCTGGTCAACCAGTTCATCTCCGCCCACAGCAACCTGCGCACCGACAAATACGGCGGCTCGCTGGACAATCGCTTGCGCTTTTTGCGCGAAGTGGTGGCCGGTGTTGCCGAATGCATCGGCAAGGACAAGGTCGGTGTGCGTTTCGCACCGTTGTTCACTACCACCGATGAAGCGCGGACGTACCTGGGCCTGGTCGAGGAAGATCCGCACACAACTTACATTGCCGCGATCAAGATTCTCGAAGACGTCGGCATCGCCTACCTGTCGATCGCCGAAGCCGACTGGGACAACGCGCCAGCGATGCCGCAGACCTTTCGCCAGGCCGTGCGCGACACGTTCAGCGGCGCGATCATTTATGCCGGCCGCTACACCGCCAAAACCGGGGCGCAATTGCTTGAGTCGGGGCTGGCCGATCTCGTCGCGTTTGGCCGACCATTCATGGCCAACCCGGACCTGCCGGCGCGGATTGCCAATGACTGGCCGTTGAATCAGTTGAATCCGGCGACGGTGTATGGCGGCGGTGCCGAGGGTTATATCGACTATCCGACCTACGCCGCTTAAGAACCCCACCCAAATCCCTGTGGGAGCTGGCTTGCCAGCGATGGCGTCAGATCAGTCGATGCATGTGTGCCTGACAAAACGCTATCGCTGGCAAGCCAGCTCCCACATGGGACACTGCGTGCACAATACCTATACATAGCAAACAATCTGTATAACTATTGGAGTTCGAATCGCTCACCGGATTTTGCTCCATGCCCCCTGCCCACCGCTTGCTCCTGATCCTCGGCGACCAGCTGTCTTTCGACCTGGCCTCCCTGCAGCCACTCGATCCCCAGCACGACCTGCTGCTGATGGTCGAGGTCATGGAGGAAGCGACCCACGTCGCTCATCATCCGCAAAAAATCGCCCTGATCTTCAGCGCCATGCGCCACTTTGCCGAGGCGTTGCGCGATAAAGGCTACCGCGTCCAATACGTCCGCCTCGATGACCCGGACAACAGCGGCTCAATTCCCGGCGAATTGCAGCGTTGGCAAACCCTCACTGGTGCCGACGAGATCCACATCACCGAATGCGGCGACTGGCGTCTTGAGCAGTTAATCAAAGATTCGAGCTTGCCCGTGCACTGGCATTCAGACAGCCGTTTCCTCTGCTCCCGCGAAGAGTTCTCCAATTGGGCCAGCGGCAAGAAACAGCTGCGCATGGAGTTCTTCTACCGCGAGATGCGGCGCAAGAGTCGGCTGCTGCTCAATGGCGACGGCACGCCGGTCGGCGGTGCGTGGAATTTCGATGCGGAGAATCGCAAGGCGCTGCCCAAACACGCCAAACCGCCCTACCCGGCACGTTTCGCCAATGACGCAATCACCCAAGAGGTGCTGGCGTTGGTCGGCGAGCGCTTCGCCACGCATTACGGCACGCTGGATGACTTCAATTACCCCGCGACCCACGCCGATGCCCAGGCCCTGTGGCAATACTTTCTCGACTACGCGCTGGCCGGCTTCGGTGATTACCAGGACGCCATGGCCAGCGACGAACCGTTCCTGTTTCACGCGCGGATCAGTGCCGCGCTGAACATCGGCCTGCTCGATTTGCGCCAGCTGTGCAGCGATGTCGAGGCGGCGTACTGGTCGGGGAGCATCGGCCTCAACGCTGCCGAAGGCTTCATTCGGCAGCTGATCGGCTGGCGCGAATACGTGCGCGGTGTGTACTGGCTGAAGATGCCGGATTACGCCGAGGGCAATGTGTTTGGCAACTCGCGCTCGCTGCCGGAGTTCTACTGGACCGGGCAGACACAGATGAACTGCATGCGCCAGGCCATCGGCCAAAGCCTGCAACATGCCTACGCCCACCACATCCAGCGGCTGATGGTCACCGGCAACTTTGCCTTGCTCGCCGGGATTGCGCCGAAGGAAATCTGTGAGTGGTATCTGGCGATCTACATGGACGCCTTCGACTGGGTCGAACTGCCCAACACCCTTGGCATGGTCATGCATGCCGACGGCGGTTATCTCGGCTCCAAGCCTTACTGCGCCAGCGGCCAGTACATCAATCGGATGTCGGATTACTGCGGCGACTGCGCCTACAAGGTCAAGGAAAGCAGCGCGGACGATGCCTGCCCGTTCAACGCGCTGTACTGGCATTTCCTCATGCGCCACGGCGATATCCTGCGCGGCAATCAGCGCATGGGCATGATGTACAAGAACCTCGACCGCATGCCGCTGGCCAAGCAGGATGCACTGTGGCAACGCGGACAAATGCTGTTGGCGAAACTGGATAACGGCGAAGCTTTCTAGTGCGCCTCAGGCCTGCCCGGCCATCCCGTTGCGCCCCGCCGCTTTGGCGCGGTACAGCGCCTGATCGGCGGTCTGGATCAACGCCGGCAGCGAATCCAGCTGCGCGCCCGTCCCCACCGCCATACCGATACTCACCGTAATCCGAGCAAACGGACTGCCCGGGTGGGCGATGTTCGCCTGCTGCAAACGCTCGAGCATCAGTTGCGCCACCACGGTCGCACCGGCGCTGTCGGTGGCCGGCATGATCACCGCCATTTCCTCGCCACCGTAGCGCGCGACCAGATCCGAGGGGCGTCGCACGCAGCCTTCAAGAATCTTGCTGACCGCTTGCAGGCAGGCATCGCCAGCGACGTGGCCCAAGGCATCGTTGAACAATTTGAAGTGGTCGATATCGATCATCAGCAAGGCCAGCGAGGTCCCGTCACGCTGCGCCCGCCGCGCTTCCACGGTCAGGGTTTCATCGAAACAGCGGCGGTTGGCCAGACCGGTCAGGGCATCCTTCAGCGCCAGCAATTCCAGCTGCCGATTGGACGCAAGCAGCTGCTGTTGGGCATCGCGCAACGCCTCTTCAGCCTCAGTGCGGCGGCGGATATCAAGAATCAGGAACCAACCGATAAGCCCGGTCAGCCCCAGCAGCCCGATCACTACCACCGCCGACAGCGCCGCTTCGATGCGCCACGCCGCTAGCGCTTCATCCTTGCCCAGGGCCACGGTGGTGATCAGCGGCAGGCTTTCGCTTTTACGGAATGCGTACAGCCGCTCGACACCGTCGAGGCTGGAGGTGTAGGAGGCAGTGCCGACCGAGCGGTCGACGAGGTATTTGGCATAGATCGGCGAACTGGAGAAGTTGCGGCCCATGTCCTGCTCGCGGAACGGGTAGCGCACCAGCAGCGTGCCATCGGTGTACGACAGGCCGATCGCGCCGTCCTGGCCAACGTCGAGTTTGCCGAACACGCGCAGGAAGTTTTCCACCCCCAGCGTCACCGCTACCACGCCAGCGAACTGCCCGCCGTCGTCGTTGAAGCGCCGACTGATAGTCACCACCCATTCGTGATTGGCACGGCTCTGGATCGGCGGGCCAATGAACGGCTCGCGGCTCGGGCTGTCACGGTGATGAATGAAATAGGCGCGGTCGCTGCTGTTGGCGCCCTCTGGAATCGGCCGGTTGGAGGACATCAGCCAATGCCCGTTCCGGTCATAGATGATGATGCCGCTGAGCTGGGGCATCAACGGCTGCTGGCGGTCGATCAGGCTCTGGATGCGCTGAATCTGCGCCGGGCCGTTGCCCTCGGTTTCCAGACGCTCGACCAGCCCGAGCAAGAGCAGCGAGCTTTGCCGGACGATGCCTTCGGTGTAGGTGTTGAGCGCCTGGGTCAGGTTCAGGCCATGCACGTCGACCTCGGCCAGCGCACGCTCGCGCGAAGACCAGACTTTCCAGATCGTTAGCGAAGTCAGGGAACAGCCGATCACCAGCAGCAGGAGCATTACAAGGCGAGTATCACGCTTCACGTCAGTACCTTAAGGAAGTCCGGTATCCATTCCAGCCATCATTCGAACGTCGGCACTTACGGCGGCCACGTGTTCCGGGGCGCAAGCATACAAGCAGTGTGCAGCGGCTGCAGCAACAGAGTGTGCAGTGCTAAGCAGCGGGGGCGGCGGGTTTGAGGATTTCCACGAGAAAATCGATGAACACATTGATCCGGCTCGATCCACGGTGGTTGGGCAGGTACAGCGCGTTGATGCAACTGCTGGCACTGCCGGGATTAACCTCGTAGTGCTCAAGCAAGCGCGTCAGGCGTCCGGCGGCGACGTCGTCGCGCACCAGCCAGTCGGCCAGCAACGCCACCCCGCCACCGCCAATCGCGGCTTCGCGCAGGATGTCGGCGTTGTTGCTTTGCAGGCGACCCTGGACGTTGAGCTGAATCGGCTCTTCGTCCCCCTGAAAGGTCCAGTGGTGATGGCTGCCGCCGTAATCGAAACGCAGGCATTGATGCTCGAGCAGATCCCGCGGATGTTCGAGCACGCCGCTGCGCGCCAGATAATCCGGGCTGGCGACAATCCAACGCTGAAAGTGGCCGACGCGTTTGCTGACGATGTCTTCGCTGACCACCGTCGAGCCGAGCCGCACCGAAACGTCGATCTGCTCGCTGAGCAAATCGCTGACCTGATCGCTCAGCGACAGGCTGATCTCTAGCCCGGGATGGCGTTCAAGCAGGCGGCTCAGGTGCGGCGCGATCAGCCGCCGGCCAAACTCCACCGGCACGCTGATGCGCAAGCGGCCTTGGGCATCGCTGCCACGATCGGCGACCACCGCGTCGGCTTCGTCGATGGCATCAAGAATCGCCACGGCTTTCTCGAAATAGGTCTGGCCGGCGACGGTCACGCTGGTGTTGCGCGTGGTGCGATTGAGCAGGCTGGCGCCCAACTCGTTTTCCAGCCCCGCCACTTGCCGTGTCACCGAAGACGTCGAAATCCCAAGCTTGCGCGCCGCCGAGGAATAGCCCCCGCAGCGCACGGTTTCAACAAACATCTTCAAGGCCAGCAACTTGTCCATAAGCGGGGTCCGGTGGTGAGGGAACGCCGCTGATTGTGCATCAGCGCCAGCCACACGTCTTGTATCGTCGTGCTTGCCGGGCCTCATCGCGACCTCAGCCATCAGCCTTGCGGCTCAGGAACAGCGCCAGCGCCAACGCCGGTAACACCGCTACGGCGACGGCCGAGAGGTTCCAGCCGAAGTGTTCGTACAGCGGGCTGGCGACCAGTGAGCCGAGGGCGCCGCCGACGAAAATGCTGGTCATGTACACCGCATTCAGGCGGGCGCGGCTATGCGGGTCGAGGGCGTAGACCTCGCGCTGGCCGAGGACCATGTTCAGTTGTACGGCAAAATCCAGCAGCACCGCACACACCACCAGCCACACATAACCACTGCCCGGCAGCGCAGCGATCAACAGCGACAGCGGCGCCAGCAGCAACGCCACCAAGGTACCGCGACGACCGTGGCCGGCATCGGCCAGACGCCCGGCAATTGGCGCGGCAATCGCACCCACCGCACCGACCAGGGCGAAGATCGCCACTTGCGCCTGGCTGAAACCGTGATGACGCATCAGCTCAATTGGCGCGAGGGTCCAGAACAGGCTGAAACTGGCGAACAGCAAACCCTGATACAGCGAACGCTGGCGCAACACAGGAAAGCGCCGGGCCAGGGCAAACACTGAACCGATCAACGCGACATAAGTGGCTTTGTGCGTCGGCACCCGGCGCGGCAATGCCACAGCGGTAATCAGCGCGATCACCGCCATCAGTGCCGCCGCGCTGTAAAACACCCCGCGCCAGCCGAACACTTCAACCAACAGACTCGACAGCGGCCGCGACAGCAGAATCCCCAACAACAGGCCGCTCATGATGTTGCCGACCACGCGCCCCCGGCTGGCTTCCGGCGCCAGATGCGCGGCCAACGGCACGAGAATCTGCACCGCCACCGAGGTCAGGCCGATCAGCAAAGAGAGCAGCAGGAACAGCGACGGCGAATGAGTCAGGCCAGCACACAGCAGCGTGACACTCGCAGCGAGGGTGAAACCGACTACCAGACGACGGTTCTCCATGAGGTCGGCCAGCGGCACCAGCAGCAACAAACCCAGCGCGTAACCGAACTGCGTCAGCGACACGATCAGGCTGGCATTGGCGCTGGACAGGCCGATCTGCGGGGCGATCAGTTCGACGATGGGTTGTGCGTAATACAGGTTGGCGACGACCGCGCCGCAGCAAAATGCCAGAAACGCGACCATCAGGCCGGAGAGTGAAGCAGGCTGTTCGGCCGGGGCCGCAACGGCAGGGTTGCCCGTAAGCATGGTGACACCTCGTTGAGTTCGGGAAAGTTGTGCCAAGGCTACGGTCAGCCGGCGGGGGCGAGAATCCGTGCCACTGGCAACGCACTGATGCGTGGCGCGCAACGTTGCTTGTGGCGCAACGCGCTGTTGCGCGGGCCGGTGATTCTCCGCTGCAAGGGTCTTCTCTACGCTTTGGCCCTGGCGCTGACGTCCGCATCGGCGCCCTTCCCCGGCTGCTACAAGGAGCGTTTCCATGACCCGCACTGCACTCGTCCTGCCACTGTCCGCCGCGTTTTTCTGCCGACCATGAACAGCCATTTGCTCAAATCCAGAACCCTGTGGATCAGCGTCGGCGTGCTCGCGGTGCTCGGCCTGATCGTCGCCGTCGCGCTGATGTGGCGCCCGGCGATCGCGCCAATCAAACGGCCGACGTCATTCGATACTGCGCAGTTGCAACGCGGCGCACGGGTGGTCGAGGCCGGTGACTGCGCGGTGTGTCACACCCGCCCCGGCGGCGAATACCTGGCTGGCGGGCTGCCGCTGGTGACGCCGTTCGGCACGCTGTACAGCACCAACATCACCCCGGATGCGCAGACCGGCATCGGCGAATGGTCACTGCCGGCCTTCGAGCGGGCGATGCGCGAAGGCATTGCCCGCGACGGCCACTTTCTCTACCCGGCGTTTCCCTACGTGCACTACCGGCGCATGAGCTCCGAAGACATCGCCGACGCCTATGCCTACTTGATGAGCGGCCCCGCCGTACACGCCCCGGCGCGGCAGAACCAGATGAACTTCCCGATGAACATCCGCCCGCTGGTGTCGTTCTGGAACCTGCTGTTTCTGCATGGCGAGCCACTGACGCCGCTGGCCGAACACAGCGCGGCATGGAATCGCGGACGCTATCTGGTCGACGGCCCGGGCCACTGCGCCGGCTGCCATTCGCCGCTGAACCTGATTGGCGCGGAGAAATCCTCGGAGTATTTGAAGGGCGGCAGCGTTGATGGCTGGGAAGCGCCGGCCCTGGTCGGCCTCGGGCAGCGCGCCAATCCGTGGAGTCGCGAGCAATTGGTCGGCTACCTGCGCGCCGACGTGGTCAATGGCCACGGCACGCCCGCCGGCCCGATGCGCCCGGTCAGCCTGAGTTTGGCGCGCTTGCCGGCCAGCGAAGCCGAAGCGATTGCCGACTACCTGCTGAGCCTGCAAAGCCCGCACGCGGTGACCGAAATCACTGCGCAAAAGCCGCCGAGCAGTCCAGCGGATCACAGCAGCGGCGCCCTGCTCTTCAGTAGCGCCTGCGCCGGATGTCACGCACCCGCCGCGCCGATGCGCGAAATCGACGGCCGCCCAGGCCTGCAAAGCACTTCGGCGCTGCAAGCGGCCAGCTCGCGCAACTTTCTCAAGACCGTGCTCGAAGGCGTACCCGCCATTCCCGGCGCGCCTGGCCCGGTGATGCCGCCGTTCGCCGCCAGCCTCGACAACGCCCAGCTCGGCGCACTCGCCGCGTATCTGCGCGGGCAAGCCCGCCCCGAGCAGCCATGGACCGACCTTTCTTCCACTATTGAAGCGTTACGTCAGGAGACGAAATGAGCCAGATCACTCTCACCGTCAATGGAGCCGCCCAAGTGCTGGAGCTGGAAGCGGACATGCCGCTGCTGTACGCGCTGCGCAATCACTTGAACCTCAACGGCGCCAAGTACGGCTGCGGCCTGGGCCAGTGCGGCGCGTGCACGGTGATCGTCGACGACCAGCCAGTGTTCGCCTGCCTGACGCCTTGCGCCGGCCTTGAAGGAAAAAAGATACGCACCGTGGAAAGCCTCGGCAGCGCAGAGAAGCCCGGCCCGTTGCAAGCGGCGTTCATCGACAAGCAGGCCGCGCAATGCGGTTACTGCATCGCCGGCATGCTCATGCGCGCGCAGGCGTTGCTCGAACGTGACCCGCACCCGGACGAACAAACCATCCGCGAACACATGGCCGGCAATCTGTGCCGTTGCGGCACCCATTTGCGCATCATCGAGGCGATCAAGCAGGTGGCCGGGCACAACGGGAGCCGGACATGAGCGAAGCAAACGGCTTGAACCCCAGCCGCCGGGCCTTTCTGCGCGGCGGCGCACTACTGATGGCCTTCACGCTGATGCCGATAGCCCGGCGGGCCTTGGCCGATACCGAAGTCGATACTCTCGGCACTGTGGTGCTGGCGCCCGACCTGCCCGGCAGCCTGCGCACCAATCCATACCTGGACGCGTGGATTCGCATCGGCGCCGACGGCATCACCGTGTACACCGGCAAGGTCGAACTGGGCACCGGGGTGAAAACCGCGTTGCTGCAAATCGCCGCCGAGCGTTTGCAGGTGCCGGCCAGCGCGATCAACTTGCTCACCGCCGACACCGCGCTGACGCCCAACGAAGGCTACACCGCCGGCAGCCACAGCATTTTCGACAGCGGCACCGCGCTGTACAACGCTGCCGCGCAGGTGCGAGAAATGCTCGTCGACGCCGCCGCGCGCAGCTGGCAAATCGACGCTGTGCAACTGAGCACTCGCGACGGCATCATCGAAGGGCCGACCGGCCAGCGCATGGCTTATGCCGACGCGGTCAGGCATGTCGATGTGCACCAGTACGCCAAGGCGCAATCACCGGCGATGGCGGCGGCCGATTTCAAACTGATCGGGCACAACCTGCCGCGTCTGGACATACCGGCCAAGGTCAGCGGCGGCGCGGCGTTCGTCCAGGACATGCGCCTGCCGGGCATGCTGCATGCGCGGGTGATTCGCCCGCCGCGTCCCGGCTGCACGCTTCAGGCGTTCGATGCCGCGTCCATCGAGGCGTTGAGCGGCGTGGTCAAAGTGATTCGAGACGGCAACTATCTGGCCGTGGTCGCCGGTGATGAGTGGCAAGCGATCAAGGCCATGCGCAGCGGCATTGAGAGTGCCAAGTGGAGTGGCGGCGAGGCGATTCCCGAAGCCGCCGGGATTCACGATTTGCTCAAGCAATTGCCCTCCAAGCGCTATCCGATCAGCAACAACGGCAATGCCGGCGGCGCGACCGAAACGCGTTTCAAAGCGCGGGTGACCAAGCAATATTTGATGCACGGTTCGATCGGCCCGTCCTGTGCGGTGGCCTGGTTCAACGACGGCGTGCTCACGGTGTGGACCCACACCCAGGGCGTCTATCCGCTGCGCGCAGGCATCGCCGAAATGCTGCGGCTGCCGTCGGAGCGCGTGCGCTGCATTCATACCGAAGGCTCGGGTTGCTACGGCCACAACGGCGCCGATGATGCCGCCGCCGATGCCGCGCTGATCGCCATGCGCCTGCCGGGCACGCCGGTAAGGGTGCAATGGATGCGCGAGCAGGAAAATCTCTGGGAGCCGTACAGTTCGGCGATGGTCACCGAAGTCGATGCCGGCCTCAGTCAGGGCCGTTTGCAGGACTGGAACTACGAGCTGTGGACCACGCCGCACAACGAACGCATCGTCAATGCCGGGCGCCTGCTGCCGGCACGCCTGTTGGCCAAACCTTTCGCCTCGGCGCCGTCGGTGCCGATCGCCCAGCCCGAAGGTGACGGCGATCGCAACGCGGTGCCGCTGTACGAGCTGGGCGCGACGCGGATCAACATGAACTTCGTCACCACCATGCCGTTCCGCACTTCGGCCATGCGCTCGCTCGGTGCGCACATCAACATCTTCGCCATCGAGGCGGGTATCGATGAGTTGGCGATCAAGGCCGGGCTCGATCCGCTGGCGTTACGCCTGGCGCATCTGCGCGACCCACGTGCCCGGGCTGTGATTGAGCGCGTGCGTGACGAAATCGGCTGGCCCCACAAGAGCAGCGAACCCGGCGCGGGAATCGGTTTTGCCTTCGCCCGCTACAAGAACATCATGGGTTACTGCGCCCTCGCGGTGAAACTGCGGGTGCATCCGCAGACCGGCGAAATCCGTGTCGATCATGTGGTGACAGCGGTCGATGTTGGCCAGATCGTCAGCCCAGATGGCCTGCGCAATCAGGTCGAGGGCGGCATCGTCCAGTCGGCCAGCTGGACGCTCTACGAAAAAGTCGCCTACGACGCTGGCGGCATTCGCAGCTACGACTGGAGTGGTTATCCGATTCTGCGCTTTACGCAATTGCCGAAAAAAGTCGACGTGCATTTGCTTGATCAACCGGGCGAACCCTTCCTCGGTGCTGCCGAAATCGTCCAAGGGCCAATGGCTGCTGCCCTCGGCAATGCGGTCAGCAATGCCACCGGCCGGCGCTGGCTGAATCTGCCGCTGACTCGCTCGAGCCAACCCGCCTGAACCACGCCCGCGTTCATCAGCGATGAGCGCGGGTGCCGTTGCGTTGCGCGCAAAACTGCGTAGCGCCGGCCACGGATTATCAGCCCCGCCACCCCCGGTTAAGTTACCTGCACAGCGCGCGGCACCTGGCTGCCGCACTTGAACCCTACTCATCAAAATCCGGAGCTACCCATGACCCGTCGCTTGTTTCAACCCATCGCACTCGGCCCTTACACCCTTGCCCATCGCGTGGCGATGGCGCCCCTGACCCGCTCGCGCGCCGGCCAACCGGGCGACGTGCCGACCGCAATGAACGCCGAGTACTACCGCCAACGCGCCAGTGCTGCGCTGATCATCACCGAGGCCACGCAGATTTCCCAACAAGGCCAGGGCTATGCGTGGACGCCGGGGATCTACACCGATGCGCAAGTCCAGGCGTGGCGCGAAGTCAGCACCGCGGTGCACGAGGCCGACGGTCTGATCTTCATGCAGCTGTGGCACGTCGGCCGGGTTTCCCACCCGAGTTTCCAGCCTGACGCCGGTTTGCCAGTGGCGCCAAGCGCCCTGCCAGTGCCGGGCAAGACCTTTATCGTCGATGAACAAGGCAATGGCGTGTGGGGTGATGTGCCAGTGCCGCGCGCCCTCGAAACGGCGGAGATCGCCGACATCGTCGAAGACTATCGCCGCGCCGCGCGCAACGCGTTGGACGCTGGCATGGACGGCGTGGAGATCCATGCCGGCAACGGTTATCTGCTCGACCAGTTTCTCAACAGCAACAGCAACCAGCGTGATGACGCCTATGGCGGCAGTGTGGAAAACCGTGCGCGGTTTCTGCTCGAAGTGGTCGCTGCCGTGGCTGACGAAGTCGGCGCCGAGCGCGTCGGCGTGCGGCTGACGCCGATGGGCCGCTTCATGGGCATGGGCGATGACACGCCTGAAGCGACCTTCGGTTATCTGGTCGAGGCGCTCAACCAGTGGAATCTGGCCTACCTGCACCTGGTCGAGCCGGCCATGGTCGGCACGGTCAAGGACGAAAACTTTGATCCGCGCTGGGACGCGATCATCGCCCAGTTGCGCCAGACCTGGAACGGCGTGCTGATCCTCGCTGGCGGTTACGACGCTGAGTCCGCCGAACAGGCGCTGAACGCCGATCGCGCCGACATCATCGCCTTTGGCCGGCCATTTTTGGCCAACCCGGATCTGCCGCGTCGGCTGCACGACGGGCTTGAACTGAACACGCCGGATCCGAGCAGTTTCTTTGGCGGCGATCAGCGTGGTTACGTCGATTATCCGTTTCACGCCTGAGGCTTGGGCTTCATAACTTTTAAGGTTTGTTTAAGGACTTTAAATAAAGCCTGCGGCCAGACTTTGCCCATCGATCAGGAGAGCCGCCATGAACCCGCAATCGGTGAAGTCAGACCCTTCCTGCCACCTGGCTCGCCCACTGGGCGCACTGTCCGGCTGGCAGGAACGCCGCGCCAAGGCCTACATGCTGCACGATCTGAGCCGCAGCCTGCGCGTCAGCGAGATTGCCGAACATTGCAATCTGTCACGCAGCCACTTTTCCCGGGCGTTCAAGATCGTCACCGGCTGCTCGCCTCAGGAATGGATGCTGAAGATGAAGATCGACAAAGCCAAAGGGCTGTTGCTGACCTCGATGGCGATTACCGAGATTGTTTATGAATGCGGATTTTCCGATCACTCGCACTTCACCCGCACCTTCGGGCGCATGGTGGGAATGCCGCCGAAGGTCTGGCGCCAACTGATGTGCGGAGCGCGGGTGGCGCCGGTGGATGCGGATGTTTGGCGGCTCAGCGATGGGTTGCTGAATTCGACGATGGGCCAGCGCTTGACGGAACTGCGGCCCTGAGTCGGATTTCAAAGGGTTTTGTTCACTCCTCCCTTTTGGCCGCGATTTTTCGCGGCTTTTTTTTGCGGTAGAGCGCTGGTGGTCGGCGTTGGTACGGCGGTGAACTCCCCCCTCACCCCAGCCCTCTCCCTAGGGAGAGGGAGCCGATTTGTGGGCTTTCCAAAACCGGAGTTCGGCTAGATATCCCAGGTCGGCATAGCTCGACCAAACACCCCGGTCAGTCCCCTCTCCCTCCGGGAGAGGGTTAGGGTGAGGGGCTTTTGATCCTGGCGTCCCGCGCAAGCGGCAGCCTGAAGCAGATCCGCGCGCCGTCTTCGCTGTCTTCCACGCGCAACGTCCCGCCATGGGCGCCTATCACCGTTCGGCAAATCGCCAGGCCCATGCCCATGCCGCTGCCCTTGGTGGTGAAGAACGCATCGAAAATTTCTTCACGCTGATGCTCGGCGATCCCCGGCCCGTTGTCTTGAAAAGCCACGCAGACCTGCTCATCGGACAGCGTCGACTCAATCACCAGGCGCCCGTCACTCACGCCCTGCCCAGCCATTGCTTCCAGCGCGTTGACGATCAGGTTGTAGATCACCTGCTGGATCTGCACCCGATCCCCGAGCACCGGGCCAGCAGCGTTGAGTTGCGTGTGCAAGCTCACCCCGCGATTGTGCACATCGCTGGCCGTCAGTTGCACGACCTCACCGATCAACGCGTCAATCGACACCGGCAATCGTTGCAACGGCGCCTGCCTGGCCAATGCGCGCAAGGCTTGGACGATCTCGGTGGCACGGGCGCTGTCGGAGCGGATGTCTTCCAGTCCCTGAATAGCCTCGTCGAGATCAGGCGTGTCGCGCTTGAGCCAGCGCAGACTGGCCGAGGCGTTCGATGAAATGCCCAGCAGCGGCTGGCTGATTTCGTGGGCGATCGAGGCCGACAGTTCGCCCATCATTTTCAGGTGCGAGTTGCGCGCCAGTTCCGCCCGCGAGCTGCGCAAGTCGGCTTCCATCTGCGCGCGCAAGCGGTTGTCTTCGACCAGTTGCGCGTAGAGCCGCGCGGTCTGCAGCGACACCGCTGCCTGCGAGGCGAGGATTTCCAGCATGGTCAGGCGTTCGGCGCTGAACAGCTTCGGTACCAGGCTGTTTTCCAGATACACCAGACCGATCAGCGCGCCCTGCTTGAGCAACGGCAGGCACATCAGCGAGCGCGTCTGCCGCTCGCGCAAGTCGGCGCTGTAGGCTTGCGGGCAGTCGGCGCGGGCATCGTCGAGCACCAGCGGCGTGCGCGTGCGCATGGTCGAATTGAGTACTGAAACCGGCGCAATCTGCTCCAGCGAGCGATCGTTGTCCTGACTGACCCGCACGTTGCCCGCCTCGACATGCGCGGCAGCGGCCAATTGCAACTCACCCTCGGCGACCAACAGCAGCGCGCCGCGGTCGGCACCGGCCTGAATCATCAAGTGATTCATCAAGGTCTCCACCAGCCGATCGAGCAACACCTCTTGCGAGACCGCGCGTGCCGCTTCAATGCCGACTTCCAGATCAAGGCGCACCCGCGTCACCGGCGTTCCCGCTTGAAGGGTATGCTCGTGGGCGAGAAACGGATGCTGCGCTTCGAGCTGGCGCGCCTTGGCTTCAGCGCCCCACAGCACATAGCAGTCGCGCGCAACACGCAGGTGATGATGCGTGCCGGAGACCAGCCCGTTGGCCAGGCAGACCTCGGCCAGTTGTTCATGTGCCAGTGCTTGCTCATGGATAAATCCGGCAGCGGCCGCCGCGATTTGCGCTTGGTCGAAGCAGCGAATGGCGGCCAGCCCTTCGCCGCGCACGCGGGCCATCGCGCCTTCGATCAGCAGCAGTTTGTTGCTGAAGGTTGAAGGATTGAGCTCGACCCATGGCAGAAAACGCTGCCGTTGCTGCTCCAGTTTCTGCAGTTTTTCGGCAACAGAGCCCGGCGCCTCGGGACTGGCCAGTGCCAAGCTGTAGAACAGGTAGTAATGCGCCAGATCAATGTGCGCCGGCAGCGACCAGGTTAACGCCTCGGCGTCTTCGAAACGGCGCAACGCGTAACGCACTTCACCGAAATAGAACGCCGACATGCCCGAATACAACCACATCCACAACAGCGTCGGCTGTGAAACGCGGTCGCGATGCAGCGGGCCGAAGCGGTCATGTTCCAAAGCATCCAGCATTGCGATCGAACGAGGCTCAGGCCCATTGCGCAAGTCGCTGGCAAACGCCTGTTGCGCCAGCAGAATGCGCTCGATGTCGATGTAGTGAAACTGCCGCACCCAACTCAGGCCGACGTCCAGCTCGTTCAACACGTTTGGCAGCGGCTCGCCCATGAACAGCAGATCGGAGCCGATGTGGTTGCAGGCGTAACACGACATGCCCAGATCGCCGCCGGCCTGACCGCACTCAAACGCGGCGAAAGCCTTCTGCCGCGCGTAGGCCATCGGCCGGGTCCACGCGCTGACTTGATCCAGCGCCACCAGCGTGCCGGTGCGCCCCGCCTCATAGCCGTGCAGATCAGTCAGTTCCAGCGCCAGTTCGGCGAAAGCAACACCGTCCAGATATTCGCCATAACGGTCGGCGATCATCACGCCGTACCAGGCGAAACCGTAGCCGCTGCTCGGCGTGGTGCCATGGAGCAAAGTCAGTTCGACCATCTTCGCCAGGTGCAGAAAAGCAATGTCGTCCTGCACGAAGAACGAGGCGATCAGCGTGCTCAGCAGTTCCATGGCCACTTCGATTCGCGGCTCGTTGGCTTTGGGCAACGCCGTCAACTCAGCGATCCGTCGCGCACCGACCAATTGCCGAACCCGTTCGAACGCTTCGCCCAGTTGCGCCTTCGATGGGTGTCGCTGCAGGTCGATGTCGAGCAACGCAACACCGGCCAGCGCTTCGCCGATCGCGCCGTGGTAATCGGAATGCAAGGTGCGCAGGCTGGCGCGCAGGCGGTAGGTTTTCGCGCGGTCCAGCACGGTGGCAGCGTGTTCCAGGCAATCGTCGAGACGCTGTTGCGCGCCGGGCAGATCCGCCAGCAACATCGCGCAGTCGGCTGCCAGCCAGCGCGCCGCGAAGGCTTGCTGGTAGAGCTGCGTCCAGCCGTTGTCGCCGAGTAACACCTCGGCGCTGCGCAGATAACCCACGGCCTGCTCGACAGCGGCGCTATCGCGGGCGCGCTCGGCAGCTTCGAGCAATAACTGGATGAATTCAGCGCGTCGAGGCGCTTGCAGCGCATTGCCGGCGCTGCGCTGAATCTGACTGGCGATGTCGAAGACCCGCGCCTGCCGCTGCTCGCCGCATTGATCGAGCATGGCGGCGGCGATGCGCGCATGCTCAGCCGAACGCCCGGCCGGCGCGGTCAGCGCAGCGGCGGCTTCCAACACTCGATCGTGGGGAAACACCAGTTGGCCAGGCTCGCGCAGGAGAAATCCGGCGCTGACCAGATAATCCACGTCACGCAGCAATTGCGCAGGATCGTCCCCCAGCAAATCGCCCAACAGCGTTTCGTCACAGCGGCCACCGATGTAACCCGCGGTGCGCAACACTTCACGGGCACTGACCGGCAGACGCTGCAAGCGTTGCACCATCAATTCGGCCACGTTGTCGGCGTAGCGATAGCCGTTCACTTCGGCCTGATTCCACACCCAGCGCCGCGTCGTCGCGTCGAAACGCAGCAGACGCTCGTCCACCAGCGCGCGCGCGACCTGGCTGACGAACAACGGATTGCCGGCGGTTTTGAAATGCACGACGCGGGCCAGCGCCTCAAGGTTGTCGACGTCAGCATCGAGTTCAACCGCCATCAGTTGCGCAACGGCCTGCACCGACAGCGGCCCTAGTCCAAGGTCACTGACTGGCAGCGCTGGTGCTCTGCGCATCTCATCGAGCCAGCCGCCCGGATGCTCCGTCAACTCGCCCTCGCGATACGCCAGAACCAGCAGCAAATGCCGCGTCGGTCGGCCGATAAAGGCTTTGAGAAACGCCTGCGTCGAGTCGTCAGCCCACTGCAAGTCGTCGATAAACAGCAGCAGCGGATGCCCCGGTTGCGCAAAGACTTCGAGCACATCGAGCAGCGCCCGATTGACCCGATCCAGGGCGTGGCGCGCCGGCATGTTCGGCAGTTCGGCGGTGGCGCCAATCAGCAGTTCGGCTTCCGGCGCCAGGTCCAGCAGCAAGCGGCCACGGCCCTTGAGGGTTTCGCGCAGTTGCTCGGCCAAGGCCTGCAAGGCCAGCGTGGGCTTGGTCAACACTTGGCTGATCAGAGACTGAAAAATCTGCGCCAGCGGCGCAAAGGGCCGGTCATTGTTCAGCAGTTCGATCTTGCCGCTGGCCCAATAACCGGGTGCCTGGCTACGCAGGACTTGCTGGATCAGCGTCGACTTCCCCGCTCCCGGTGCGCCGGCAACCAGCAGCACGCGAGCGATGCCGTCGCTGCGCACGCGCTGGATCTGTTCAAGCAGTTGCTGACGTTCGTTATCACGACCAAACAGCACATCGCCGCGCGTGGCCGTTGCGCGAGCATCGAATGCACCGAGGCGGAACGCTTCGATCTGACCTTTTTTCTGCCATTGCCGCAGGCACCAGGTCAGATCGGCGGCCAGCGATTCGATGCTTTGATAGCGCGCGTCCGGCTCCTTGGCCAGGCCCTTGAGCAGCACGTGACAAATGCCTTGCGGCAGGTCGGGTTGGTATTGCGCTGGCGACAAAGGCTCGACGGCGGCGTGCACATGCAACCATTGCGAGGCGTCGCGAGCGATCAGCGGCGGGCGCCCGGTCAGCGCCTCGTAGATGATTGCCGACAGCGCATAGACGTCGCTGCGCTCATCGGAATCGACGCCGTCGCGCTGCAGCTGTTCCGGCGCCAGATAAGGCCAGTGTTCCAGGCTCGGCAGTTCAGTCGCCGGCGTTTCCTGCGCGTGGGTGTGAAAGCCCATCAGCCTGACGCTGTCGTCAGCATCGACCAGCAGATGCCAAGGCAATAAAGAACACTGTGGGAGCGAGCCTGCTCGCGAAAGCGGTGGGTCAGTCAAGGGTGATGTCTTCCGGAATGACG
>NZ_WBRZ01000095.1:0-18742 GCF_008923895.1 Pseudomonas sp. GXM4 | reverse complement strand
GTGGGAGCGAGCCTGCTCGCGAATGCTTTTCTGCCACCGCTTTTTTGGACTTGCTGAAACGTTTCAGCAGCGCTATAAAAATGGCACAACTCCAATAAAGGCTGCTGCCATGACCCCGCTCAAACTTCTCGTCGCCCTCGGCGCATTCTCTGCCGCTTCTCACGCCATGGCCTGGGACTATGTCCTGCTCGACGCCAATACTCCGGCAAAAAACCGGACGATCACCAGTGAGCAACTCGGCGTAAAAACCGCCAAACCGTTTTCCGTGACCCTGCGTACCCTGCATGGTGGTCGTCAGGAGGGCGTCAGCATTGTCGACATCGATAACGGCACGATGAAGCTGTCGGTCGTGCCGACCCGTGGCATGAATGTGTTGCAGGCTTCGGTGGGCGACGTGCGCATGGGCTGGGACTCGCCGGTCAAGGACGTCGTCAACCCGGCGTTCATCGAACTCAACGGTCGCGGTGGCCTGGGCTGGCTCGAAGGTTTCAATGAACTGGTCACCCGTTGCGGTTACGAGTGGGTTGGCCATCCCGGCATGGACAACGGCGAATTGCTGACCTTGCACGGTCGCGCCGCCAACATCCCGGCCAGCACCGTCACTTTGCACATCGACGAGAAGCCGCCGTATGCCATCACGCTGCGTGGCGAGCTGAAAGAGCAGGCATTCAAGAAAGTCGATTTCTCGGTAGCGACCGAACTCGTCACCGAACCGGGCAGCGCAAGCTTCGCCCTCAACGACACCCTGACCAACAACGGCGACTATGCTAAGGAATATCAGGCGCTGTATCACAGCAATTTCAGCACGCCGTTTCTCGAGCAGGGCGCAACGTTCGCAGCGCCGGTGAAGCAGGTTTCGCCGTTCAACGACAAGGCCAAGGGAGATCTGCCCGACTGGCAGACCTATCGCGGGCCAACCAAGGACTACGACGAAACTGTCTACAACGTCGTGCCGTATGCGGACGCCAAGGGTGAGACCCTCACCGTGCTGCACAACAAGGCCGGTAGCCTCGGCGTATCCGTTGGCTTCAACACTCAGCAGTTGCCAGTGTTTTCGCTGTGGAAAAACACCGACACCCAAGGGCAGGGCTACGTCACCGGGCTGGAGCCGGGAACCAGTTTCTCCTACAACCGTCGCTATCAGCGGCCGTTGAATCTGGTGCCGACCATTGCCCCAAAAGAACATAAACAGTTCCAGATCAGCTACAGCCTGCTGGCCGACAAAGGGGCGGTGGACAAGGCCCTCAAGCGCGTGACCGAGATTCAGGCCGGTCGCGACACTGAAGTGCGTCAGGCACCGCTGGTTGATCTGACTGAGCATTAAGGTGTCGCCGGCCGGTATTGCAGTGCCTCGGCCAGATGCTCGCGGGTAATCGCATCGGCCTGTTCAAGATCCGCCAGCGTGCGCGCGACCTTGAGCAGGCGATGCGCCGAGCGCAGCGACAGGATCAATCGCTCGCAGGCCGCTTCCAGCCATTTTTCATCGGCTGTGGATAACGTGCAGTGACGCTTGAGCCCCGGCAGATCGAGAAACGCATTGGCACAGCCCTGACGTTTCTGCTGACGCTCCCGCGCTTCGGCCACCAACGCCGCAGCGCTGGCGCTGTTTTCGCCGGGCTTGGCTGCCGGATTCAATGCGGTTGCCTCCCGCGCGACGGTCAGGTGCAGATCAATCCGATCCAGCAGCGGCCCTGACAGCTTGTTGCGATAGCGCTGGACCATGTCCGGTGTGCACGAGCATTTGCCGCTGGGTTCGCCAAGATATCCACAGGGACATGGATTCATCGCTGCCACCAATTGAAATCGCGCGGGGAAACGTACGCGATCCTTGGCCCGGGCGATGACGATATGCCCGGACTCCAACGGCTCGCGCAGCACTTCCAGAACCTTGCGATCAAACTCCGGCAACTCATCGAGAAACAGTACGCCATGGTGGGCGAGGGTGATTTCGCCGGGTTGCGGTTTCGAGCTGCCACCGACCAATGCCGGCCCGGACGCCGAATGGTGCGGTTGCCTGAACGGCCGCTGCGGCCAGTGAGTCAAGGGAACCCCGCTGGCGACCGATTGAATCGCTGCCACTTCCAGCGCCTCGCATTCGGATAGCGGCGGCAGCAGCCCCGGCAGACGACTGGCCAGTAATGTCTTGCCCGTCCCCGGTGGCCCGCTGAACAACAAATTGTGCGCGCCTGCTGCGGCAATCAGCAGTGCGCGTTTGGCGGCTGTCTGACCCTGCACCTCGTTGAGGTCGGGATAGGGTTTGGCCGCGTGCATCAAACCATCGGAAACGTAAGGCTCGACCGGTGTGTGCCCATTGAAATGCGCCACCGCTTCCAGCAAGTGATCGACTGCGAACACTTTCAGCCCCGAAGCCAGGCACGCCTCTTCCGCATTCGCTCGAGGCACCACCAACGCCCGCCCGGCCTTGCGCGCCGCCAGTGCCGCCGGCAGCACGCCACGCACTGGTCGCACGGCACCGGACAATGCCAATTCACCCAGACATTCCACCTCGTCCAGGGTCAGGCAGGGCACCTGCACACTGGCCGACAAAATCCCCAAGGCAATTGCCAGATCGAAGCGTCCGCCATCCTTGGGCAGGTCCGCCGGCGCCAGATTCAAGGTGATCCGCCGCGCCGGAAATTGCAGCCCGGAATTGATGATCGCACTGCGCACCCGATCCTTGCTCTCCTTCACCGCCGCTTCAGGCAGGCCGACCATGGTCAGCGAGGGAAGACCGTTGGCCAGATGAACTTCGACGGTAACAGCGGGGGCTTCCACGCCAATCTGGGCGCGACTGTGGACGATGGAGAGGGACATGGTCGTTCCTTGAGTTGAATCGGGGAGCCGCTTCATGCGGGTTTTTGAAGGGTAGTTGAGCCGGGTTTCAGTGCTGAAATAGAGGTTTACAAGACGTATCAAGACCCGATGGGCTGTCATTGCTTGCCTGAATTGGACCGTTGACTCTCGACCGGCATTGACGGATCATCCCGTTCGAGGACTGCAACTGCGCATTCGTCGGGACTGGGCACCAGCAAAAGCTCCCCCGCATTTTTGGCAGCAGAGAAAGCTGGTTTCTCTGAAGTAGTGACGACGGGCTAGCCTGTCGGATTCTGAACCCAAGGCCGTGAAGCCAGGAGCTAAAGAATCGCTGCGACTACTCCTCAAAAAATACTTAAAAGGCGTCCATCGGACGCCTTTTTTTATTTCTGATTTGGTGGTGCTCGTGGTATCTGCCCCACTAACGTGCCATGTGCACGTTTTTGCGGGTACCAAGTCACCACGAAGTAACCAAATCCTGTGGCGCGCTCGTGTCGCGGTTCAAGAATCAGTGTTCCCATAGATGTCCTCAGTACCGCGACCCTGTTTCCACATCGCTGTTCTTTGAACTCACAATAGATTTGTGCCCCCGGGACGATCATTTTCGCAACAATCGCTGCTACCCCATCGGCAGTCTGGCAACCATGCTTGAGCAAATCGGCACTATGGGCTTCCCAAATGTGCACTACGCCAAAACCACTATTCGCTCGACGGTGAATACCTACCCGCAGATAAATCTTCCCGCCTGGCAAGCCGAATTTTGGCATATCGGGGATCGTGCCAAAGATGTAACCACCATCTGGATGCTGAACCAGCGTGTTTTCTTTGAGCTTGAGCAAATGAGACAAGAGGGATCCAGAACCAGAGTGTCTGGCGATCAATGTGTATCGCCTGGAACTCGACGAATAGGATCGACCAGCGCAGGCGAAAGCCACCAGCCTAATCACAGCCAAGAACTCACGGAATCAGGCGCAGACGCTGATTCTCGTGGGGTTATGCCCTATTAGTTGTAGGACGCCGGCCAAACGGTTTTGATGGTCTTGTTTTCCTGAATCGGATGCTCCAGTTTGGTCACTCAACGCAGCCTCTGGAGGCGAAAAATGAACCGCAATGGTATGCGCCCGATTCATCCGGGCGAGGTTCTGAATAAGGAGTTCATGGAGCCGTTGGGCATGACTGTCATGGATCTGGCCATGCCCACGAACTGGCCCGAAAGTGAGATCGAAAAGCTTGTGAAATGCCAGCTCAGGATCTGCGCCGATCTGGCAATCAGCCTTGCCACTCATCTCAACACTACGCCTGAGTTCTGGATGAATCTTCAGTCGACTTACGATTTGCGCAGAGCCCAGCTCCGGCATGCGGGCTCATAGCGATTGCAGCATCCGCGAAGCCCTTTTCCACCATGGCCCTGCCCGGGTCGCCCAACCCTCTGCTGAACATTCAGCATCAGATGAGCTTAGAAACCTGGGCTTTTTTGGCGCAATCGGACGGCGGTCATTTAAGGTTTTAGGACGTTGCCGGGATGGTCGAAGGGCTATCGATCAAAAGATCGCAGCCTTCGGCAGCTCCAGGAGGCGCGAATTATTCCGCGGGCGGTGTCAGTTTCGCTTCCATCTCGGCGACTTTGGCTTCGAGGCTTTCGAGGCGGGCCCGCGTGCGAGCCAACACCACCATCTGACTATCAAACTCTTCCCGGCTGACCAGATCGAGTTTGCTGAAGGCACTTTGCAGCAGCATTTTGAACTGGCTTTCGATTTCGGCTTTCGGCAGCGGGGTGTCGCCGTTGAAGAGGCGGGAAGCGGTGCCGCTCAGGGCGTCGAGGAAGTCTTTGGGCGCGAGCATGGGGAATGTCCTGGAAACAATGGCCGGCAGTGTATCACGCAGTGTCTATAGTCAATCCCGTTGCACGGATGCACGCTTTTCGCGCAGGGGGACGGACGGTGGCGCACCGTTGTTGTGCGTATCGGCAAAAGCTTTTCTGCCCGAGCGCGTGCAACAGGGGCCAAGAGATTGAAATGCAGGGTTTTTGCCGAGCTGGCAAGGTTTCTGCTTAGTCACCCTCGACCCATGCACTGATGCAGTCGCTGTGACGAATGCAGTGCGGCAGACGAAGCGGGGAGTTTCGTCTGATGCGGTTAGCTGGCGTCAACGATGCGTTACAAAGCCAGGCACTGCGCTTAGACTTGAGACGGGTTTGTTTTCCTGGGGCAAGTCCACCAATTCGGGAGAGAGTTTCATGAAGCTAGTCACTGCCATCATCAAGCCGTTCAAGTTGGACGACGTGCGCGAGTCGCTGTCCGAAATCGGCGTGCAGGGCATTACCGTCACTGAAGTCAAAGGCTTCGGCCGGCAGAAGGGTCACACCGAGCTGTATCGCGGCGCGGAATATGTGGTCGATTTTCTGCCCAAGGTGAAAATCGACGTGGCCATCGACGACAAGGATCTGGATCGGGTTATCGAGGCGATAACCAAAGCGGCCAACACCGGCAAGATCGGTGACGGCAAGATCTTCGTGGTCAATCTGGAACAGGCGATCCGCATCCGTACCGGCGAAACCGATACCGACGCGATCTAAGCGCCGCCACAAACCCAACGCCCCAGGAGAAAACAATATGACTCTGCGTAAATTCGCAGGGCTAGGCGCCCTGTTGTCCATCGTAATGCCCGGCATCGCCATGGCGGCAGACGAAGTGGCAGCGCCAGTCCTCAATTCCGGCGACACCGCCTGGATGCTCACCTCGACAGCGCTCGTGCTGTTCATGACCATTCCCGGCCTGGCGCTGTTCTACGGCGGTATGGTTCGCTCGAAAAACATTCTTTCCGTGCTGATGCAGTGCTTCGCCATTACCGGTCTGATCAGCATCCTGTGGGTCATTTATGGCTACAGCATTGCCTTCGACACCACCGGCATGGAGCAGGGCGTCGTCAACTTCAATTCGTTCTTCGGCGGCATGGGCAAGGCGTTCCTCGCCGGTGTCACGCCTTCGAGCATCACCGGCCCGGCGGCGCTGTTCCCTGAGGCGGTGTTCATCACCTTCCAGATGACCTTCGCGATCATCACCCCGGCGCTGATCGTCGGTGCGTTCGCCGAGCGCATGAAGTTCTCCGCGATGCTGATCTTCATGGGCATCTGGTTCACGCTGGTTTATGCACCGATCGCGCACATGGTCTGGTCCGGTAACGGCGGCCTGATGTGGGACTGGGGCGTGCTCGACTTCGCTGGCGGCACCGTGGTGCACATCAACGCCGGTATCGCCGGTCTGGTCGCGTGCCTGGTACTGGGCAAGCGCAAAGGCTTCCCGACCACACCAATGGCTCCGCACAACCTCGGCTACACGCTGATGGGCGCGGCGATGCTGTGGGTCGGCTGGTTCGGCTTCAACGCCGGCTCCGCTGCTGCTGCCAACGGCACTGCCGGTATGGCCATGCTGGTTACCCAGATCGCCACCGCCGCTGCGGCACTGGGCTGGATGTTTGCCGAGTGGGTCACCCACGGCAAGCCAAGCGCACTGGGTATTGCTTCGGGTGTGGTCGCCGGTCTGGTCGCGATCACTCCAGCCGCTGGCACTGTGGGCCCGATGGGTGCACTGGTGATCGGTCTGGCCGCAGGCGTGGTGTGCTTCTTCTGCGCCACCACCCTGAAACGCAAACTCGGCTATGACGATTCCCTGGACGCCTTCGGCGTGCACGGCATCGGCGGTATCCTCGGCGCGATCCTCACTGGTGTGTTCGCCGCACCGGCACTGGGCGGCTTCGGCACCGTGACTGACATCGGCGCGCAGGTCTGGATTCAGATCAAAGGCGTCGGCTTCACGGTGATCTACACCGCGATCGTCACCTTCATCATCCTCAAGGTGCTGGACGCCGTCATGGGTCTGCGCGTAACCGAGGAAGAAGAGTCGGTCGGCCTCGATCTGGCACAACACAACGAACGCGGCTACAACCTGTAAGTACGCGCGATAAAAAACTGCCCGGTTCGCCGGGCATTTTTTTGTCCGGGATTTGTCATTCAAGGTGCGGCTGAAAGGATTTTTCTTACGGCTTTGGTCGTCTTTACGACGAGGCTTTTTCTGCGGGCAATCGCTTACATCGCTGCAGGAATATTAGGGCCTTTGTTTTTTTTCAGAGCACGCTAGAATGCGCCCCGAACGAGCGGAGAACTGTATGTGGCAACAGACTCTGATAACCCTGCGGGCAAGGCCCCGGGGCTTTCATCTGGTGACGGACGAGTTGCTCGCAGGCTTGCCTGAACTCAAGACCTGTCGGGTCGGTCTGTTGCATTTGTGGCTGCAGCACACGTCGGCGTCGTTGACCATCAACGAGAACGCCGATCCGGCAGTTCGTCGCGACTTCGAACGATTTTTCAATCGTCTGATCCCACAAGGAACGGACGGCTACGAGCACAACGACGAAGGCCCGGATGATCTCCCGGCGCACTTCAAGGCCAGCGTGCTCGGTTGCCAGGTCAGTCTGCCGGTTGCGGCAGGGCGGCTGGCACTGGGTACCTGGCAAGGGATTTATCTGGGCGAGCACCGTGATCATGGCGGTGCCCGTAAAGTCCTCGCCACCTTGCACGGTGAACAGGCATGAGCCGCTGCCGGGCAGCGGCAGAAGATTTTTCAACGGCGGCTTCGACAGCCGCCAAAGCTGGTCTATAACTAATCTGCTTTTGGCAAGTCATGAGGTAGAACATGAGCGACGATGATCTGGAAAACGACGACCTCGAAGTAGGCGACGAAGACGAGGCCGAGGAAGGCCTGGAAGCGGCAGCGGAAGACGTTGCCGAAGACGATGGCGGTGACGACACGCCGGCCCCGGCTGCCAAAGGCAAAGCCAAGGCTGCGGTCTCGGTCGACGAGTTGCCGAGCATCGAAGCCAAGAACAAGGAGCGTGACGCCCTGGCCAAGGCCATGGAAGAATTCCTTGCGCGCGGCGGCAAGGTGCAGGAAGTGGAGGCCAACGTGGTCGCCGATCCGCCCAAGAAGCCGGACAACAAGTACGGCAGCCGCCCTATCTGAGGCGCGTCGCTCGCTTGCTGAAAAAGCCCGCCGTCGCTGCGGGCTTTTTTATGCCTGAAATAAATCCGTTGAAAACAAATGCAGTCCCCTGTGGGAGATCAGTTCGAGGAAGCATTCCAGCGGGAGAGGACGGCGGGCAATTCGGTCAGGCTGCGAATCTCCGCATCCGGCAAGCGCTCCGCCTCCCAGACCTTGCCCGTCGGGTTGAACCACACCGCGCGCAAGCCTGCCTGCTGAGCGCCGGCAATGTCATCGCCAGGATGATCGCCGACATGCACCGCCACTGCAGGGCTTACACCGCCGCGCTGCAACGCTTCATGAAACAGCCGCGCATCCGGTTTGGCGATGCCGATGTCTTCGGCGCACAAGGCGAACTTGAAGTAATCCGCCAGCCCCAGCCGACGCACGTCGGCATTGCCATTGGTGACCACGCCGAGGGCGTAATGATTGGCGAGCAGCTCCAGCAGCGGCTCGACCTCCGGGAACACTTCGATCTGATGCCGCGCATGCAGGAACACTTCAAAAGCCTTGTCAGCCAGCTCCGACGCCTCGCCGTGGGCATACCCGGCTTCTTCCAGCGCGTGGAACAGCACACGTCGACGCAGCGCGCTGATGCGGTGCTTGAGCCCCGGTTCGCCCGCCAGCACTCGCTCGCGAATCGACCACAAATGCTCCACCGGCACCGCGCCCAGACTCGACGCATGTTCGCTCAGCCATTCGCGCAATACGGTTTCGGCGCTGGCGATCACCGGAGCGGTGTCCCACAGGGTGTCGTCGAGGTCGAAGGTGATCAACTGAATGCTCATGAATCATCGCCTTTCATGCGTTTGGCCCGGGGATGGGCGCTGTCGTAGACCGCCGCCAGATGCTGGAAGTCGAGGTGGGTATAGATCTGTGTGGTTTTGATATCAGAGTGACCGAGCAATTCCTGCACCGCGCGCAGATCCTGTGAAGACTCGAGCAAATGGCTGGCGAACGAGTGCCGCAGCATGTGCGGATGCAGGTTCTGCCCCAGCTCGCGCTCGCCAGCCAGTTTGACCCGCACCTGAATCGCCCGGGGGCCGAGACGCCGACCTTGCTGGCTGACAAAAACCGCATCGTCCGCCGGGTTGGTCATGGCTCTAAGCGGCAACCAGTGTTCCAAGGCTTCGCGGGCCTTGGTGCCAACCGGCAACAGTCGGGTCTTGCTGCCCTTGCCGAGCACCTGAACCATGCCGTCGGCGAGGTCGAGTTGATCGAGATTGAGCCCGGTCAGCTCGGACAGGCGCAGGCCAGAAGAATAGAACAGCTCAAGAATCGCCTGATCGCGTCGGGCGAGAAAATCGTCCTCGACCGCACCTTCAAGCAGCTGCAATGCGCGATCGGTATCAAGGGTCTTCGGCAGGCGCCGTTCGCCTTTCGGCGGGGCCAGGCCGGTGGCCGGGTCGTGGTCGCACAGGCCTTCGCGATTCAAGTAGTGATAGAGCCCGCGCACCGCCGAGAGCAGGCGGGCGAGGCTGCGCGAGGACTGGCCTTGCGCATGCAACCGGGCGATCAGGCTGCGCAGGCGCTGGATGTCCAGCGCGGCCCAGCTGCCGATGTTCTGCTTGATGCACCAGCCGAGGACTTTATCGAGGTCGCGGCGATAAGCCGACAGGGTGTGCGGCGACACCTGTCGCTCACTGCGCAGATGTTCGCAGTAAGCGTCCAGTTGTCGTTCCATGGTCAGCGTACCGAGCGCAGCGAGCTGTTGACCCGTGGCAGCACGCGGCCCATGACCTCGGCGATGTAACTGAGGAACAGGGTGCCGACCGAGCTCTTGTAGTGCTGCGGGTCGCGGCTGGCGATGGCCAGAATGCCGTGAATGCCCTGATGGCTGACGGCAACCACGGCGGTCGAGCCGATCTGCTGGCGCTGTTCTTCGCCAAAGAGGAAGTCCAGCTCATGTTCACGCAGGCTGCCGCTGACGCTTTTGCCTTCGGTGAGCAGGCCGCCGATCGCGGTTTGCGCATCGGCGTGGGTCACCCAGCGGCCGACCGGTGCGGGGTTGTCGCCGAGCAGGATCAGGCTGACGAAGGGCACCTGGAAATCCTGACGCAGGCTGTCTTCAACGCTGATGACCACGTCTTCCAGGGTCGATGCATCCATCAGCGCGAGAATCAGGCGGCGGGTCTTTTCGAACAGGCGATCGTTGTCGCGGGCCACGTCCATCAGATGCGAAAGGCGATGGCGCATCTCGATATTGCGGTCGCGCAGGATGGTCATCTGCCGCTCGACCAGCGACACGGTGTCGCCACGTCGGTGCGGAATGCGCAGCGACGGCAGCAGCTCTTCGTGCTCGACGAAGAAGTCCGGATGAGCCTCCAGGTAGGCGGCAACCGCGGCTGCCTCAAGGCTCTCGGACGCTGATTCGTCGACTGGTCGGGCGGGTACCTGTGGCTTGTCGGTCATGATTTCTGCTCGCTCAAAGACGCACTTGTCCTTCGTATACACGCACTGCCGGACCGGTCATCAACACCGGTTCGCCCGGGCCGGCCCACTCGATGGACAGGCGTCCGCCGGGCAGGTCGATCAACAGCGGCGAATCCATCCACCCCTGACTGATGGCCGCCACCGCCGCGGCACAGGCGCCGGTGCCGCAGGCCTGGGTTTCCCCGGCGCCGCGTTCCCACACACGCAGTTGCGCGCGATGGCGATCGATGACCTGAAGGAAGCCGACATTGACCCGCGCCGGAAAGCGCGGATGGTGCTCGATCTTCGGCCCCAGTTCATGCACCGGTGCGCTGTTGATGTCGTCCACGCGAATGACCGCATGGGGATTGCCCATCGACACGGCGGCCAATTCGACCGTAGTGCCATCGACGTCCAGCTGATAGCTGCTGGCCTGGGCCGGCGCCTGAAATGGAATGTCCGCCGGCACCAGGCGCGGCGCGCCCATGTTCACGCCGATCTGGCCGTCGTTACGCACGTCCAGTTCAATGATGCCGCCCTTGGTCTCGACGCGGATCTGCCGTTTCGCAGTCAGACGCTTGTCGAGCACGAAGCGGGCGAAGCAGCGCGCACCGTTGCCGCACTGCTCCACTTCCGAACCGTCGGAGTTGAAGATCCGGTAGCGGAAATCCACATCCGGGTTACTCGGTGCTTCGACGATCAGCAACTGGTCGAAACCGATCCCGGTGTGGCGGTCGCCCCATTGCTTGGCGTGTTTGGGCTGAATGTGCGCGTGCTGGCTGACCAGGTCGAGGACCATGAAGTCGTTGCCCAGGCCGTGCATTTTGGTAAAACGCAGCAGCATGGGTTACTCCGGCAGCAGGCTTTCGCCGGCAAACAGCTCGGCCACGGTTTCGCGGCGACGCACTTCAAAAACCTGATCACCATCCACCAGCACTTCAGCGGCACGGCCGCGAGTGTTGTAGTTGGAGCTCATCACAAAACCGTAGGCGCCAGCCGAATGCACTGCCAGCAAGTCGCCTTCTTCCAGCGCCAGCTCGCGGTCCTTGGCGAGGAAGTCGCCGGTTTCGCAGATCGGGCCGACGATGTCGTACTTGCGTGCAGCACTGTCGCGCGGTTTCACCGCGGTGACGTCCATCCACGCCTGATACAGCGCCGGGCGGATCAGGTCGTTCATCGCCGCGTCGACGATGGCGAAATCCTTGTGCTCGGTGTGCTTGAGGTATTCGACCTGCGTCAGCAACACGCCGCCATTGGCAACAATGAAGCGACCCGGTTCGAACACCAGCGCCAGGTCACGCCCGTCGAGACGCTCGCGCACGGCTTTGATGTAATCAGCAGCCAACGGCGGCTCTTCATCGCGATAACGCACGCCCAGGCCGCCACCGAGATCGATGTGGCGCAGGTGAATCCCGCAATCGCCCAGACGGTCGACCAGATCCAGCAGGCGATCCAGGGCGTCAATAAATGGTGGCAGCGTGGTCAGTTGCGAACCGATGTGGCAGTCGACACCGATCACTTCCAGGTTCGGCAGATGCGCGGCGCGCACGTACACGTCTTCGGCGTCGGCAATGGCGATGCCGAACTTGTTCTCTTTCAGACCGGTGGAAATGTACGGATGGGTGCCGGCATCGACGTCCGGGTTCACGCGTAGCGAAACGGGGGCGCGAACACCCAGCTCGGCGGCGACCACTTGCAGGCGCTCAAGCTCATCGGTGGACTCGACGTTGAAGCAGTGCACGCCGACTTCGAGCGCGCGGCGCATGTCGTCACGGGTCTTGCCGACGCCGGAGAAAACGATCTTGTCGGCGCTGCCACCTGCGGCCAGTACACGTTCCAGCTCGCCACGGGAAACGATGTCGAAACCGGCGCCGAGACGGGCCAGGACATTCAGTACACCGAGGTTGGAGTTGGCTTTGACCGCGAAGCAGACCAGATGCGGCATACCGGCCAGCGCATCGGCGTAGGCCAGATACTGCGCTTCGATGTGCGCGCGCGAGTAGACATAGGTGGGCGTGCCGAAGCGGTCGGCGATGGCGGACAGCGCCACACCTTCCGCGAACAGCTCCCCGCCACGGTAGTTAAAAGCGTCCATGGCGATCCCTTAGTAAACGTCGTGCTTGTGAGCCTTGGATGGCTGCTTCTGCGAAGACTGGGCTTGTTCGGCCGGGTCCTGGTCGTCATCGGGCAGGTACAGCGGGCCTTTTTGACCACAGGCCGAAACCAGGCAGGCAACCGCGACGAGCGCAGCAAGGGAAGAGATCAGGCGCTTCATGGCGAAATCCTTGAAAATGCGTTAATTGCGCCGGAGTATACCGGCCACCCGGCAGCTTGCCTATGCGAGGGGGTTCCCGTCCGGCGGGGCTTGCTGGATACCGGATGGATACCTGCAATACCTGTGGGAGCGAGCTTGCTCGCGAAGAGGTCGTCACATTCGATATGTTTGTTGCCTGACACACCGCTTTCGCGAGCAAGCTCGCTCCCACAGAGGGCGATGTTGGATGGAAACTGGTGCTTGGTCGTTAATCTTTGCAATCGGCCGGCAGCGTCCGTATCTTTCGGCGCTTGAGCCTGATCAGACATTTTTGAGGTTGCCGCAATGAGTTTGTCCGAAGCCCGTTTCCACGATCTGGTCGATGAAACCCAGGAAAAACTGGAAGACATATTTGACGAAAGCGATCTGGACATCGATCTGGAAAGCTCGGCAGGTGTCTTGACCGTCAAGTTCGAAAACGGCTCGCAGCTGATCTTCAGCCGCCAGGAGCCATTGCGTCAGCTGTGGCTGGCGGCCGTGTCCGGTGGTTTCCACTTCGACTATGACGAAGAAAGCGAGCGCTGGATGTGCGACAAGAGCGAAGAGCAATTGGGCGAAATGCTTCAGCGTCTCGTCAAGCAGCAGGCTGGCGCCGAATTCGATTTCGAAGGTCTGTGATTCGTGACTGATGCCGCGCCTGTTCGCCCGCCGAAACCGCTCTACAGCAACGTCAGCCCGGCGGTGCCTTCGCCGTGCACGGGCGTATGTCGGCTGGACGAACAGAAAGTCTGTCTCGGCTGCGCGCGCCACGTTGAAGATATTCGCGAATGGCGCTCGGCCGATGATCAACGGCGCCGGGTGATTTGCCAGCAGGCTGCCGCACGAAAATCCCAAGCCTGTTGATATCGTGGCGAGGGGATTTATCCCCGTTGGGTCGCGTAGCGGCCCCAGAATCTATACGGCTGCTGCGCAGCCGAACGGGGATAAATCCCCTCGCCACAAGGGTTTCACCCAGGCAAAAAAGGGCGTGACTTGTATATTTTTTGAGCTGTGATAGTGTCCGCGAACGCCTCAAACCACCGAGGCACGGTGAAAACCCCGTCTTTTTTGGCGGGGTTTTGCTTTTTTTGTGCAGAAGAAAGGAGTCTGCCTGGATCATGACCGCACCTTCCATCACCCTTACCCGTCTGGACGTGCAACGTCTGGAGCGCCTGATCGACAGCCTGAGCGACAAAGACCAGGCTGCGCCGGGCGTGATTGCGCTGCAAACCGAGCTGGATCGCGCCGATACCGTGGTCGGCCACGATGAAGTGCCCGCCGATGTCGTGACCATGAATTCCCGGGTGCATTGCCGCGAAGAAGGCAGTGGCAAGGATTACCACCTGACGCTGGTCTATCCCAAGGACGCCAACGCCGATGAAGGCAAGATTTCCATTCTGGCGCCGGTCGGCAGTGCGCTGCTGGGTCTGAAGGTCGGTCAGCACATCGATTGGCCGGCCCCGGGTGGCAAGTCGCTGAAACTGACCTTGCTGGAAGTGGAATCGCAACCGGTCAATGGCGGCGCCTTCCCCGAATAAATCCCCGCTTCAAACCTGTTCGAGCGCTTCATTCAACGAGCGCTCCAGGTCTGCCTTGTAGCGCAGATACAGATTGCTTGAACTGTGCCCGTCACCGAGCAGCCCCGACAGGTCGAGGTCGGTGATGTAGCAGCGATAGCGTTCGGTCTCGCGGCGCTGCTCGACGATCTCTCGGGCGACCACGCTGAACAACTGGTCGCCATGCTCCAGCTCGCTGAATTCGCGCTGATTGCAATACAGGGTGACCTGCACTTCGCCGGGCGCGGCTTTACCGATGATCGCCTGTACGTCATAGAACGGTTTGTTCACCGGGGTCTGCGGTGCCGGCCGGGTTTCGACCCTGCGCGAGCGCCCCGGGCCTGACGGCAACAGCTGGTAATACAAAGTCTCGGGGCTGCCTGCAGGGCCACCGTCCATCGGCAATTGCGCTTCACGGCGGTACTGGATCGATTGCAGAAAACGCTGCAGCGGTACCAGCAGACTCTGCTCGTCGTGGTACGGCAGTTGCTGCTGCCACAGCGCATTGAATTCATCCAGCACGTACAGCTCGGCCTGCTGTTCGCTGATGCGGTAGAACACCTGAATGCACTCCGGCTGACCCATCGGCAGGATCAGCGCGAGGTCATGGTCCTCCAGCGCCATCGGGTCGAGGTGCAGCGGGCTGTAGCGCGGTTGTTCTTCGCCCAGATAATCGAGCAGTGCCGGCAGAGTGGCGAGGGCGACATGGTTGACCTGACCCGGCACCAGCTCCAGCACGTGATAGTGCTGCTGCACCTGAATCAGGTAGCGGTGATTCAACTCGCTGAGCAACAGGGTCTGCGCGGTGTCGACGATTTCCTCGACGCGGCGGGCAATGAATTGCGCGCGGTTGTGGCAGAAGCAGCGCACTTTCAGCGACGGCTGCACAGGGCCGCGCGGCAGGTTGTTGAGGTAATCGCGCAGGCAGTCGAGCAGCGCATGCTGGCCGTCGAAACGATTGACCAGCACTTCGTTCCAGCTGTTGAGCGTGACCTGGTCGAGGGTCAGCACCAGGTTCTCGCGCACACCGGCATAGCTCAGCGAGTCGGTGCGTTCGGTGGTCATCAGGATGTTCAGATCACGGTGATGCTTGAGCGGGTCGACGCCGACGTTGATCAGCAGCAGCACTTCGCTGGGCACGGCGGCGCGCAGCAAGGGCTCTTCGGCGACGGTGGACAAGGGCAGGGCGATGCACTGCTGCAAGCTGCCGAGCAGGTTGAACAGCTCGAACTCGCTCAAGTCGCTGGTGCCCGGATGCAGGGCCAGGCGGGTGCTGCTGTCGATCACGCCGTTGCGGTGGCACCAAGTCAGCAGTTCAAGCAGCTCGCGACTGCGCTTGATCGGCGCGAAGTGTTCCCACTCCAGCGCCGTCAGGCTGCCGTTGTACAGGCCCCACTGGGTCTGCCCCGGCTCCTTTTTGTTCGGCGACTGCACCAGGGTCAGGGTGTCTTCGGCCAGATCCGGGGCGATGCCCGGATTGATGAACTCGACCTTGTCGGCCTTGCGCTCGAACGCTGCGTACAGGCGCCGGCCGAGGACGTTGAGGTCGCGCTTGTTGATCAGGCTGACAGTCTGTTCGCTGCGGGCGAACTGGGTCAGGAAGCGATAGCTGTAATTGAGTTCGTTGACCAGCGCGCGGCGCTCGGCGCTGACCTGGCGGACTTTCCACTGACTGCGGCTGTCGAGCAGCGCCAGTTGCCGTTGATCCCAATGCCACTCGCCAGCCAGGCGTTCGAGCAGTGTGCGTTGCCAGCCCTGGCTGCGGCTGTTGCCGGTGAGCTTGCGGTTGACCTTCAGATACAGCGCGCGGCGCACCAGCTCAAGACGTTCCGGTTCGTTGCGGGCGATCAGGTATTCCTCGATACGCCGGTACACCACCATGTACGGGTCAAGCTCATCGAGATCGAGCTGATTGGCGAACACGGCTTTCTTGAAGCGTAGACTCAGGCACTGCACGTGCGGGTGTTCGCTGGCGTACACCTCGGTCAGCAGCAGTTTGAGCACCGACTTGTAGGGCGACTCGATGCCTTTGAACAACTGCCACAACCCGGCGCCGATGAATTCTCCGGGCGGAATGGTTGCCATCGGCCCGAGATCGAGGGTTTCGTCGGCGCGAATAAAGCGTTTGGACAGCAGGGTGTGGGTGTAGGCGTCGTAGGCTGTTTCTTCATAGACCGGCACCAGCCACCAGATCGGCGTGCGTCCGGCCAGCCAGATCGCCGTGCGATAAAACTCGTCGAGCAGCAGATAGTGCTGGGTGCTGCCGCAGTTGTCCGAACTGAGCTTGGAATCTCGTTCGCCTTTGACGAAGCGCGCCGGGTCGATCAGGAAGAAATGCGCTTCGGCACCCTGGCTCGCAGCCCAGGCTTCCAGCAATTGGCACTTCTTGCTCAGCTCGGCGAGCTCGCTTTCGCTCAGATCCGGCCCATGGCAGACCCACACGTCCATGTCGCTCTGATCGGCCTGGGCCAGTGTGCCGAGGCTGCCCATCAGGAACAGGCCGTGGATCGGTCGCGGCGGGTTGCTGCCGTGGCGCGGCCTGTAAGAGAACGAGCGAGTCAGGCGCTGCGCCTCGGTCAGCGCATTGGCGTCCGGCTCATAATTCGAGAGCCCGGCCGGCGTACTGCCCGAGACATAGCCGGGCAGCAACGGATGATTGACGTGAAAGAACAGCGGCAACAGCGTCAACACGCTTTGCTGGCGCGTCGACAAGCCTTCGAGGGCGCGGCCGAGGCGGCCGTCATTGAGTTTGAGAAAACGTGCGCGCAGTTGGCTGAGTACCTTGCGGTCGATGCCTTCGTCCAGGTCGGGGCGGATTTCGTGGGTGCGGGTCATGTCAGCTCAAACCGGCTTGCAGGCTCGGACGTAGAGGGTCTCGGAATGGCCGCAGTTTAGCCGCTGCGCGGCAGGACGTTTAAGCTGAATTTGTTTTTTGACGTCAGTTTTTTATCGACAGCGATCGGGCGGGCCCGCGGAAATCCCGTGGCAGGAGTTCCCGTGGGCAAAGTCAGAGAAATCAGGCGGTTTCCTGTTCTTTCAAAATCGTCAGTACGGTCTGCACGTTTTGCGCGGCATCGCGACCGAGGCTGGTCAGATAACCGCCATCGGGCTGGTCGGTGAGTTCTTTTTCAAAGAGGCGCTGGGCAGCAGCGATATGTTTCGGGGCAGCGGTCTGGTGAATTTTCAGACCTTCCTGGGAACTGTCCAGGTTGAAGAGTGCAAGGACTTCCAGTTCGGCAACCAACTCAGGGGTAAGCGACATAAGGACTCCAGACTTTCTAGGAATTGGACGACAGCGCCTCTAAGGTGAACCCGCTGGTGCAGCATGTCCAGTGCTCGGATCAGGGGATTTTGTCTTGAGGCGAATTCCAGTGTAGTCGGGCGGCAGCAGATGGCTGGATGGATGCGTAACAAACCTTGTGGGAGCGAGCCTGCTCGCTCCCACAAGAGTGATGTGGTTACTGCTTTTCCGGTGGCAGCTCTGGCAAAGCGCGCAGTGCCGCTTCGTACCACTGGGTGTCGAACGGGCGATCTTCATCGAGCATCGCGTCAATTTCGAAAGCCAGCACGTGGGCCATCAGATTGAGGATCTCCTCACGGTCCATGCCGACCAAAGTCAGCTTGTTCAACGTCGCCTTGGCCGCCGGCGGGTTGTCGCTTTCGATCTGGTTCTCGATGGCTTCGATCAGCGTCGCTTCGGTGAATGCTTCTTCGTCGTCATCGCTGACGATATCTGTCGGCTCGCTCATGGCAGGCTCCTCAGGGAAAGGCGCCAGTTTACCCGCATTCAGCGGCGTGATGCTGCTGGCGGGAAACGTCGCGGCGTTCTATAAACAGGCACTGCCCACCCCGCACGGCCTGGAGGCTCTGTGATGTTCAAGCTCTACGGATTTGCTGTCAGCAACTACTACAACATGGTCAAACTGGCGCTGCTGGAAAAAGGCCTGCCCTTCGAAGAGGTGACCTTCTACCCGGCGCAAACCCCGGAGTCACTGGCGATCAGCCCGCGCGGCAAGGTCCCGGTGCTGGGTGTCGACGCCGGCTATATCAACGAAACCGCGATCATCCTCGAATACCTCGAACAAGCAAAAAAGGGCACGCCGCTCCTGCCCAGCGACCCGTTCGAGCGCGCGCAGGTATTGGCAATTGCCAAGGAGATCGAGTTGTACATCGAGTTGCCGGGGCGTGCCTGCTATGGCGAGGCGTTTTTCGGTATGACGTTGCCGGAGGCGATCAAAGAGAAGACCCGGACCGAGCTGCTGCTGGGCTTCGCGGCGCTGGGCCGTCATGGCAAGTTCGCCCCGTACGTGGCGGGTGACAGCCTGAGCATTGCCGATTTGTATTTCCTCTACAGCGTGCCGCTGGCCTGTGCGGTCGGGCAGAAGCTGTTCGGGATTGATCTGCTGGCCGAGATGCCGCAGGCGAAAGCGCTGCTGGAGCGGCTTGAGCAGAATCCGCACGTGCAGAAGATTGCGGCGGACAAGGACGCGGCGATGCCGGCGTTTTTGGCGATGATTGCTGCCAAGAAGTGAATTCTGTAGCGCTCTGAAGTCAGTCATCGCTGGCAAGCCAGCTCCCACAGGGCTATGGGGCGAACGCAAAATTGTGTTCCACAAAGAACCCTGTGGGAG
>NZ_WBRZ01000094.1:0-18867 GCF_008923895.1 Pseudomonas sp. GXM4 | reverse complement strand
GACACTGAGTCGGGTTCGTTTTCTTAGTCGTTTTTTGGCTTCCAGAAACGCAAAACCCCTGAAAACTTTAACGTTTTCAGGGGTTTTGTCGTTTCAAATTTGGCGGTGAAGGAGAGATTCGAACTCTCGATACAGTTTCCTGTATACACACTTTCCAGGCGTGCTCCTTAAGCCACTCGGACACTTCACCGTATCTCTGCAGACATGTTCTGTCTGTCGAGGCGCGCTAATGTAGTCGAAAGCTTTTGCGATGGCAAACTTTTTTTCAGAATTTTCATGCGCTTAAGAGAGCACGCTTCATTCTGCCAAAGCGGGTGATGGCAAACCCGCCAATCTCGGGTAAGCCGCACGCTTCCTTTATAGCAGGCAACACGCGCGCGACGCTGGCCGAAGCGCAAAACGGTGACTGGCAGGTCAGTCACGGCGCTTTACCTGGCCTGCGGCGGTGGGTAACGTCTGCCCATCTTTCTAATAAGGAATAGCGTCATGAGCGAGTTGATTGCCTACCACCTCGAAGACGGTATCGCGACCCTGACCCTGAACAATGGCAAGGTCAACGCGATTTCTCCGGATGTGATTGCGGCGTTTAACGCGGCGCTGGATCAGGCGGTGGCGGATCGCGCGGTGGTGATCATTACCGGGCAGCCGGGGATTCTCTCCGGTGGTTATGACCTGAAGGTGATGACCGCCGGCCCGAAAGAAGCCGTTGCGCTGGTGACAGCCGGTTCGACGCTGGCCCGCCGCCTGCTCTCTCACCCGTTCCCGGTGATCGTTGCTTGCCCGGGACACGCTGTGGCCAAGGGCGCTTTCCTGCTGTTGTCCGCCGATTACCGCATCGGTGTCGATGGCCCGTTCAGCATCGGTCTGAACGAAGTGCAAATCGGCATGACCATGCACCACGCCGGTATTGAGCTGGCACGCGACCGTTTGCGGCGTTCGGCTTTCCATCGGTCGGTGATCAATGGCGAGATGTTCGATCCGCAAAGTGCTGTTGATGCAGGCTTCCTCGACAAAGTCGTCACAGCCGAAGAATTGCAGGGCGCCGCGCTGACTGCCGCGCGGCAGTTGAAGAAGATCAACATGCTCGCGCACAAGAACACCAAGCTGAAAGTGCGCAAGCAACTGCTGGAAACTCTTGACGACGCCATCCTGCAGGATCAGCAACATCTGGGCTGACTCGTCCAGGATCTGCCGGTAAGTGAATAGCCCGCCCTCGTGTCGGGCTTTTTCTTACGTCACACGTCGAAGATTCGCGGAAAGCTCTAGGACGCGCCTGACAGGCAAGACTGAAACATGCGCTTAAACATCGGCCATCTCCGGACTCTATAGCGGCAATTGCCGAAAACAGTGCACATCCGTACACTGCGCCACCTTTTGTCCCGGTGGGCCTGCAAAAATGCTGTTTGTGTTTCGTATGTTGTTGATGGGCCTGCACTTTATTCTGGCCGGCGTGCTCGGCGTGATCCTTGGACTGTGCCGCCCGTTCAACCCGGACAACAGCCGACTCTGCGCCCGCCTCTACGCTTTGCCGGCGATGTGTATCTTGCGTTTGCGGGTCAGGTCCGAGGTCAACGGCTTGATGAACAAGCCCGACAGTTGCGTGATCATTGCCAACCATCAGTCCAACTACGATCTGTTCGTGTTCGGCAATGTCGTCCCGCGCCGCACCGTGTGTATCGGCAAGAAAAGCCTGAAGTGGGTGCCGTTGTTCGGCCAGTTGTTCTGGCTGGCCGGCAATGTGTTGATCGACCGTGGCAATGCGCACAAGGCGCGGCAGTCGATGCTGACGACGACCCACACCTTGCAGAACGAAGACACCTCGATCTGGGTGTTTCCGGAAGGCACCCGCAACCTCGGTGAAGATTTGTTGCCGTTCAAAAAAGGCGCGTTCCAGATGGCAATTGCCGCCGGCGTGCCGATCGTTCCGGTGTGCGTGAGCAGCTATATCAAGCACATGCGCCTGAATCGCTGGCGCAGCGGCAACGTTCTCATACGTTCCTTGCCGGCGATTCCTACAGTCGGATTGACCATGGACGACATGCCCATGCTGATCGAGCGATGCCGCGAGCAGATGCGCGAGTGCATCGAGTCGATGGATCGACAACTGCAAGCCGCGTGAAACCAAACCCGCCCCGTGCGGGTTTTCTTTTGCCGGGTGAACTGTAGAAGTTTCACTGACTCTCAAGCAGCGACACGGCTAAGCTGAAGCCTTGTTTCCCTGCCATCTGCCAAGAAGAAGTGAATCACCACCATGGGTCGAGTTGTTGCTGCTGCGGTGTACAGCGAGGGTAAGAAAGTCTCTAATATTTCGCTGGACGAAGGTGCTGCCTGGGCCGCCAAACCCGGTCACTTCGTCTGGATCGGTCTGGAAGAACCGGACGCACAGGAATTATCCAACCTGCAGCGACAGTTCAACCTGCATGAGCTGGCCATCGAAGACGCGCTGGAAAAACACAGCCGACCGAAACTGGAAACCTTTGGTGACGCTCTGTTTATCGTCACCTACTCACCGGTTCGCGAAAACGGCGTCTTGCAATTTATCGAAACGCATATCTTCGCCGGCAGGGGTTACATCATCACTGCTCGCAACGGCCATTCCGCGTCGTACGCCTATGTGCGGCAACGCTGTGAAGCGCGCCCTTTGTTGCTCGAGCACGGGGAAGATTTCGTCCTGTATGCGCTGCTCGATTTCGTCATCGAGAACTATCAGCCGGTGGGCGAAGCGATACACGCCGAGATCGATGAGCTGGAGCGCAACGTGCTGTGCAGCGCCCTCAACGAGCGCGACATCCAGAAGCTGCACGGTCTGCGCCGCGATGTGGTGCGCTTGCGCCGGTATGCGGCGCCAATGGTGGAAATTGGCGAAGAGCTGCAAAAGCTCAGTTTCCCGTTCATCGACAAGAACATGCGTCCGTACTTTCGCGATGTGCAGATTCACGTGACGCGGCAAATGGAAGATCTGAGCACGCTGGCGGACATTGCCAGCCAGACCATCGAGATCGGCGTGTTGCTCGAGGCATCCCGGCAGAGCGTGGTGCAGCGCAAGTTTGCGGCGTGGGCGGCGATTCTGGCGTTCCCGACAGCGGTGGCGGGGATCTACGGGATGAACTTCCAGAACATGCCGGAATTGACCTGGCATTACGGTTATTTTGCGGTGCTGGGGTTTATTGCGGTGGGGTGTGTGAGTTTGTGGGCGAGTTTCAAGCGGTCCGGGTGGCTGTAGCCGGGACCGCGTTGCCCCGGATATTCGCGAGCAGGCTCGCTCCCACAGGGATTGTGGGAGCAGGCCCTTTTAGCGTTGAGCCGCTTCTGGCTTGTGCGCCACGAAGCGCATCATCCACTCTGCAACGGTGGCGCCATGATGCTCCTGCTCTAGGCTCGCGACCCCCTTGCTGTAGATCTGCGAGCCCAGCGCTTCCTGGCGCAGGTCGAGCAGCGCGCGCGAGTAATCGTGAATGAATTCCGGGTGGCCCTGGAAGCACAGCACTTGATCGTTGATGTGATAAGCCGCGAACGGGCAGAAATCGCTGGAGGCGATGACCGTGGCGTTTTCCGGTAGTTCGGTGACCTGGTCCTGGTGGCTGATCAGCAGTGTCAGCTCTTCGCGCACCGGGCTCATCCACGGCGCCTTGGCTGCCAGCTGGTAGCTGTGAGTGCCGACGCCCCAGCCTTGGGACGCACGCTCACTCTTGCCACCAAGCAATAGCGCCAGCAATTGATGGCCGAAGCACACGCCGAGCAATTTGTCGCCGCGTTCGTAGCGATTCAGAAGATACGTCTTGAGGGTCTGGATCCACGGATCCGTGCCGAACGAATCGGCCTTGCTGCCAGTGACCAGATACGCATCGAAAATCTCGTCGTCGCTTGGATACTCACCCTTCACCACGTTATAGACAGTGAACTCAGCGGCGATCGGTTGTTGCGAGAACAGGCGCTGGAACATCTGCCCATAGCCCTGATATTGGTCAATCAGTTCGGGCCGCAGGATGTCGGTTTCGAGAATGCAGATGCGCAGCGACATAAAAAATACCTGACACGTGATGGGAATAATGAACACCCCAGAGCCTGCCTTGAAACACGTGGCCAAGGCAAGCCCCGAAATGCTCGCTGGCCCTAGAACATTTCACCTTTCGCCGCTTTGTCCAGCAACAGCGCTGGCGGGGTAAAGCGCTCGCCGTATTGTTCCGCCAGATACTGCGCGCGGGCGATGAAGTCCTTCAGGCCATACTGGTTGATGAACTGCAGCGCCCCGCCGGTCCATGCGGCGAAACCGATGCCGAAGATCGAGCCGACGTTGGCATCCGCCGTCGAGGTCAGCACGCCCTCCTCCACACAGCGCACGGTTTCGATGGCCTGCACAAACAACAGCCGATCACGCACATCCTTCGCAGAGATCTGTCCGTCGGCCTTCTCGAAGCGCGTTTTCAGCTCCGGCCATAAATGCTTCTGGGCACCGGCTGGATACTCATAAAAACCGCCTCCGGCAGCTTTGCCCGGTCGCTTGAATTCATTGAGCATCAAGTCAATCACGGCAAAGGCCGGGTGCTCAATCAGCGGTTTCCCTTCAGCTTGTAGGTCCTTGGCCGTCTGTTGACGGATATGGCTCATCAGGCTGAGGGAAACTTCGTCGGAGATTGCCAGAGGCCCGACCGGCATCCCGGCCTTGCGCGCTTCGGTCTCGATCATCGGCGCACTGACGCCCTCGCCAAGCATGGCAATGCCCTCGTTGGTGAACGTGCCGAACACCCGCGAGGTAAAGAAGCCGCGACTGTCGTTGACCACGATCGGAGTTTTCTTGATTTGCAGAACGAAATCGAAACCGCGAGCGAGAGTTTCGGCGCTGGTCTGCGCACCTTTGATGATTTCCACCAGCGGCATTTTTTCTACCGGACTGAAGAAATGCAGGCCGATGAATTTGCTTTGATCGGCCACCGCCGTCGCCAGACCGGTGATCGGCAGCGTCGACGTATTGGAAGCAATGACCGCTTCACCGCCCACGACCTGTTGCGCGGCGGCGGACACCCTGGCTTTGAGTTGGCGATCCTCGAACACCGCTTCGATGATCAGATCGCAACCGGCCAGATCGGCATCGCTTTCGCTCGCAACGATTCGCGCCAGCACCGCTTCGCGCTGTTCGGCAGTCATTTGGCCACGGGCAACTTTCTTGTCCAGCAGCGCTGCGGAATGCGCTTTGCCCTTCTCGGCCGCGGCAAGGTTGATGTCCTTGAGGACGACGTCGATACCGGCCGAGGCGCTGACGAACGCGATGCCAGCGCCCATCATTCCGGCGCCGAGCACACCGACTTTGCGGGTTTTATAGGGCGCAAAACCTTGCGGTCTTGAACCGCCGGCGTTGATCTCGTTCAACTGGAACCAGAACGTACCGATCAGGTTTTTCGAAATCTGCCCGGTCGTCAGCTCGGTGAAGTAGCGGGTTTCGATCAGGTGCGCGGTGTCGAAATCGACCTGAGCGCCCTCCACCGCCGCGCATAGAATCTTCTCCGGCGCCGGCAGAGTGCCGTGGGTTTTCGCGCGCAGGATCGACGGCGCAATCGCCAGCATTTGCGCCACTTTCGGGTTCGATGGCGTGCCGCCAGGAATCTGGTAACCCTTGACGTCCCAGCGCTGCACTGGCGCCGGATTGGCCAAAATCCAAGCACGCGCCTTGGCCAGCAATTCATCTGGATCCGCTGCCAATTCATCAATCAGCCCGGCCTGCAACGCCTGTTGCGGGCGCACTTTTTTGCCTTCAAGCAAGTACGGCAGGGCTTTTTCGATGCCGAGCATGCGCACCATGCGCACCACCCCGCCGCCGCCCGGCAAAAGACCCAAGGTCACTTCCGGTAGACCGAGTTGCACCGAGGCGTCATCAACAGCAATGCGGTGGTGACAGGCCAGACAGATCTCCCAGCCGCCGCCCAGCGCGGCGCCGTTGATCGCCGCGACCACCGGTTTGCCGAGGGTTTCCAGGCTGCGCAATTGCGCCTTGAGGGTCAGCACCATGTCGTAGAAGGCTTTGGCTTCGGGCTTGCCGACCTTGATCAATTCATTGAGGTCGCCGCCGGCAAAAAAGGTTTTCTTCGCCGAGGTAATGATCACTCCGGCAATGCTGTCTTTCTCGGCCAGCAAGCGGGCAACGCAAGCGGCCATGGCCTCGCGGTACACGGCGTTCATGGTGTTGGCGCTCTGGCCCGGCATGTCCATGGTCAGCACGACGATACCGTCCTGGCCTTTTTCGTAACGAATGGCTTCGCTCATAACAGGGTTCCTTGAAGTCGGGGCTCAGAGGCGTTCGATGATGGTGGCAATGCCCATGCCGCCGCCGACACACAGCGTCGCCAGGCCGTAGCGCAGATGCCGCGCTTCCAGTTCATCAAGCAGGGTGCCGAGGATCGCGCAACCCGTGGCGCCCAGCGGGTGGCCCATGGCGATCGAGCCGCCGTTGACGTTGACCTTGCCGGGATCGACGGCCATGTCCTTGATGAATTTCAACACCACCGAAGCAAACGCTTCGTTGACCTCGAACAGATCGATGTCCTCCACGCGCAGTCCGGCCTTCGCCAAGGCTTTGCGGGTCGCCGGCGCTGGGCCGGTGAGCATGATGGTCGGATCTGTGCTGGTGACGGCCGTGGCGACGATACGCGCGCGTGGCTGCAGCCCCAGCGCGCGGCCCTTGGCTTCGGAGCCGATGAGCATCAGCGCCGCACCGTCGACAATCCCGGAACTGTTGCCCGGCGTGTGCACGTGGTTGATCCGCTCGACATGGCTGTAGACCCGCAACGCCGTGGCGTCAAAGCCCATCTGCCCGATCATTTCGAAACTTGGCTTGAGCTTGCCCAGGCCTTCGAGGGTCGATTCGGCGCGGATAAACTCATCGTGATCAAGCAGGATGATGCCGTTCTGATCCTGCACCGGCACCAGCGACTTGTTGAACGAGCCGTCGGACCGTGCTCGCGCGGCTTTTTGCTGGGAGTGCAGTGCGTAGGCATCGACATCCTGCCGGCTGAAGCCTTCGAGGGTGGCGATCAGATCGGCGCCGACCCCTTGCGGGGTGAAATGGCTGTGCAGGTTGGTCTGCGGGTCCAGCGCCCAGGCGCCGCCATCGCTGCCCATTGGCACCCGCGACATCGACTCGACGCCGCCAACCACCACCAGATCCTCGAAGCCCGAGCGCACTTTCATCGCGCCAAGATTCACCGCTTCCAGACCCGAAGCGCAGAAACGGTTGATCTGCACACCGGCGACGCTGACGTCCCAGTCGGCCACTTGCACCGCCGTCTTGGCGATGTCCGAGCCTTGATCGCCAATCGGCGTGACGCAGCCGAGGACAACATCATCGACCTGACTGGTGTCCAGCGCGGTGCGCGCCTGCAAGGCGCTCAGCAAACCGGCCACCAGGTTGACCGGCTTCACGCTGTGCAGCGCGCCATCGGCCTTGCCTTTGCCACGCGGGGTGCGCAACGCATCGAAAATCAAAGCTTCAGTCATGACGTCCTCGAACCTGATTTATTGTCACTTCACTTTCGCCCTGCGCCGACTGGCAAGCAATGACCACATTGCTCAAAGCGCTTGACGCACACGCTCAGACGGACGGTCATCCGTCATCAGGTGAACCGGTTCAGGTCGCCGAGTTGTCTAGCCAGCGGGCGGCAAAGAAGCTGGCAATACGCCTCATGCCGTTTTAAGAGCTTTTGCAAAGAACTCCATATGAAATGGATCTAAGCGAAGGCAGACGTGGGCTCTAAGGTGAAGATGTACGCCATCGTCGTCGGGTTTTGCCGAGACGGGCGTCCTTTAACAGGAAGTGCAACGCGTGCCGTCAGGGATATGCACTCAGGCATGCATCAGGAAATAACAATAAAGGCGGTCAAGCCATGTTCAAACAACCGAAAGTACGTCAAGCAGGACTCATTCTTTTCGCCACGACGCTGTTGTTGATCTTGCCGAATCTGACCAAGGTCATCGGCTGATTCAAACGTCGCGTGCTGTATATCGCCACTGAAAATGTGACTGGCCCGCTACCCGGGCCAGCGCGGTTGTGCCAACCTTTGCGCACTCCCACGACATGGACGGCGATCATTTGAAAACGCTCACTGCGCTCGGTGCCTTGCTACTGAGCTTGCCCTTGGCTGCCGCACAACTGGATCTGCAGTTGGGCGCAAACAGCCGCACCTGGCAGACCGAAGAGCTGCTCAAACATCCTCAGCTGCAAACTCTCACGATCAACAATGATGTTTCCTACAAGAAGGACATGACCTATCAGGCGGTGCCTCTGGCCGCATTGCTGAAGGGGGTCAAGCCGGAGGATCACTTGCAAGCGGTGGCGCTGGACGGCTTTGCCGCAGAGCTGGCCGCTGCACCCTTGCTGAACAAGGACGGCGCACGAGCATGGCTGGCAATCGAGGACCCGGCGCGGCCGTGGCCACCGCTGTCTGCCGGCAAGCACAGCGCCGGGCCGTTCTATCTGGTCTGGACCGATCCGCAGGCCGGCAATATCAGCCCCGAACAGTGGCCGTTCGAAGTCGCCAGCATCAAGCTGATGGCGTCGGTGGCCCAACGCTTCCCTGCCCTGCTGCCCGATCCTGCCTTGAAGGCCGATGATCCGGTGAACAAGGGTTTTGCCCTGTTTCAGAAAAACTGCCTGGCCTGTCACCGGTTGAATGGTGCCGGAGACGCGCAGTTCGGTCCGGATCTGAATATTCCGTATAGCCCGACCGAGTATTTTGGGGTGGATTTCTTGAAGCGCTACATCCGCGATCCGCAGAGTTTGCGTCAGTGGCCGCAGGCGAAGATGCCGGGGTTTTCCGCGCAGGTGTTGCCGGATGGAGACCTGGAAATGCTGGTGGGCTATCTCAAGCACATGGCCGGGCGCAAAGCCAAGCCTTGATGCAGTCAACCTGGTGGGAGCGAGCCTGCTCGCGAAGGCGGAGTGTCAGTCGCTGGTTGGCTAGCTGATGGACCGCTTTCGCGAGCAGGCTCGCTCCCACAGGGCTTTGCGTGCGTCGAGCTATTGTTGCTGGACGGATATAACCGGCGTCGGCGAGACGAATACCTTGGCGTGCATCTGCTCGCAGCCGCCGCCCCGGCGCATGCCGCGGACCGGGCAGGCATCGAGATAATCCAGGCCGACCGCCAGCTTCAAGTGTCGCTCCGGGCGCGCCAGTTGGTTGGTCACGTCGAAGCTGTACCACGCGTCGTCCAGCCACGCTTCTGCCCAGGCATGACTGGCCAGATGCTCGCAATCTTCGCTGTAGAGATACCCCGACACGTAACGCGACGGCACACCGAGGCTGCGCGCGCAGGCGAGAAACGCATGGGTATGATCCTGACAAACCCCGGCGCGACCGGCGAAAGCTTCGGCGGCGCTGGTGTCGACTTCAGTCGAGCCCGGCTTGTAGCTCATGTGCTGATTCAGACCGTGCATCAAGTCGATCAGCGCGGTGCGATCTCGCCGTTGCTTGCAGTTCTTCGCGGCAAATTCGCGCAAGGCTTCATCGGCTTCGGTCAGGCGCGTGAAGCGCAGGAACGGCAGCGCCGACTGGCTCTCATGTTCGGCCTCGCGCAATTCATCGATATCGACCTGCCCCCGGGCGCCGATGATGATCGCTTCGTGCGGCTCGTCCATGGTCAGCACATGCAGGATGTTGCCGAACGGATCGAGCTGCGCACGCACCGGACGCGGCAGGTCGAGTTGCCAACTGAGAACATGCTGGCGCTCGCTGTCGTGGGGCGTCAGGCGCAGGTACTGGATGCTCGCGCGCACCTGATCTTCGTAGTGATAGGTGGTCTCGTGGCTTATGGAAAGTCTCATGCAGCCTCCAGGTAGGAACTGTGAATGGCGTTGCCCAACTGGCGCACCAGCGGGATGAATTCGGTCAGCCAGGCGTGCAGGCCTTCTTCGAGGATTTCGTTGATGCCGGTGTAGCGCAGGCGTGCGTCCATTTCCGCCGCCAGGCGTTGTGCCGGTCGGCCGTTGGCGCCTGGCAGTTGCGCGAGGATCTGGTCGATCTCTTCGGTACAGGCACGCAGCGAACGCGGCACATCGGCGCGTAACAGCAGCAGTTCGGCGACATGCCGGGCGCCGGGCGCGTCGCGGTAGATTTCGGTGTAGGCCTCGAATGAGGACAAGGCGCGCAGCAGCGCACTCCATTGGTAATAGGCGTGCGCCGTGCCGTCGCTGACTGCTTCGGCCTGATCGCCGGCCATTTCGTAACGGGCATCGAGCAGGCGCAGCGTGTTGTCCGCGCGCTCGATAAACGTGCCCAGACGAATAAAGCGAAACGCGTCGTTGCGCATGATCGTGCCGTATGAGGCGCCACGAAACAGGTGCGAACGTTCCTTGATCCATTCACAGAAACGACTCATGCCATAGCGGCTCAAGCCCTGTTCGGCGATGCCGCGAATTTCCAGCCAGGTCGCGTTGATGTTTTCCCACATGTCCGCAGTGATTCGCCCGCGTACCGCATGAGCACTGGCCCGCGCTGCACCAAGGCAGCTGTAGATACTGGCCGGGTTGGCCGCATCCAGTGCGAAGAAATGCAGCAGGCGCTCGGCGTGGAGATCGCCGTGGCGTTCAAGGTAATCGTCCAGGGTGCCGGTGATCAGCAACGGCATGGCGAGTTCGTGCAGACCGTCGCCGCGCCCGTCCTGCGGCATCAGCGACAGCGAATAACTGATGTCGAGCATGCGCGCGAGATTCTCCGCACGCTCCAGGTAACGCGACATCCAGTACAGATCCGAGGCAGTTCTACTTAACATGGCAAGCTTCCTTCAATCCTCGACTACCCAGGTGTCCTTGGTCCCGCCGCCCTGGGAGGAGTTCACCACCAGGGAGCCTTCACGCAACGCGACACGGGTCAAACCGCCGGGCACGACCCGGGTTTCGCGGCCGGACAGCACGAACGGACGCAAGTCGATATGGCGCGGCGCGATGCCGTTTTCGACAAAGGTCGGACAGGTCGACAGCGATAGTGTCGGTTGCGCAATGTAGGCATGGGGTTTGGCTTTGATGCGCTCGCGAAAGGCATCGATTTCCGCCGTCGTCGCGGCTGGCCCAACGAGCATCCCGTAACCGCCGGAGCCTTGGGTTTCCTTGACCACCAGTTCCGGAAGATTGGCCAGCACGTGGGACAGCTCGGACGGGTTGCGGCACTGCCAGGTCGGCACGTTTTTCAGAATCGGCTCTTCGTCGAGGTAGAAACGGATCATGTCGGTGACAAACGGGTACACCGATTTATCGTCCGCCACTCCGGTGCCGATGGCGTTGGCCAGCACCACATTGCCGGAACGATAGGACGACAGCAGCCCCGGCACGCCGAGCATTGAGTCCGGGTTGAATGCCAGCGGATCGAGGAAGGCATCGTCGAGGCGACGGTAGATCACGTCGACCGCTTTCGGGCCGTCAGTGGTGCGCATGAAGACTTTGTCGTCACGCACGAACAGATCCGCACCTTCGACCAGTTCCACGCCCATTTCCCGGGCAAGAAACGCATGTTCGAAGAACGCGCTGTTGAAGCGCCCCGGCGTCAACACCACTACGCTCGGATTGTCGATCGGGCTTGAGCTTTTCAGGGTGTCGAGCAGCAGATTGGGATAGTGATCGATCGGGGCGATGCGTTGGGCGGAGAACAGTTCGGGGAACAGACGCATCATCATCTTGCGGTCCTCGAGCATGTAGCTGACGCCGCTGGGTGTGCGCAGGTTGTCTTCGAGAACGTAATAAGTGCCATCGCCATCGCGCACCAGATCGACGCCGGAGATATGCGAGTAGATGTCGCGGTGCAGATCCAGGCCTTGCATCGCCAATTGGTATTGCTCGTTGGCCAGCACCTGTTCGGCGGGAATGATCCCGGCCTTGATGATGCGCTGCTCGTGGTAGAGGTCGGCGAGAAACATGTTCAACGCTTTGACCCGCTGAATGCAGCCGCGCTCGACAATCCGCCATTCACTGGCCGGAATGCTGCGGGGAATGGTGTCGAACGGAATCAGGCGCTCGGTGCCCTGCTCGTCGCCATAGAGCGTGAAGGTGATCCCGGCACGGTGGAACAGCAGATCGGCCTCGCGGCGGCGCTGCGCGAGCAGCTCGTCGGGCGTCTCGGCCAGCCAGCGGGCAAATTCCCGGTAATGCGGGCGGACCAGTCCGCCGGCATCGTACATCTCGTCAAAATAGGTGCGGATCATGCCGTACTCCTTGTCACTCCGGACATACAGGCCTTCGCAAGGCCCGTGCCATCGGCATAAACGCTTTGATTTCAATCGGTTGTAGATCCACGCCGAAGGCTGCGCACCATTCCTGTGCGGCAAATGCCCCGGTCCGATTGCCCCCGCTTCATTGCGACGCACTGCATCGCCTATCACCAGCATAGTCAGAGTTGATTTCACTGCCCGGCCACGACTGCGGATAATCCGCGCATTCGCTGCAAAACTTCCCCGGCACGCCGCCGCGAAGTAGACAGCTCAACTGATCTGAACTGCCTTGGCAGCCCCGTCCCGACAGGACTTTATTGCATACCCGTCTTCCCTTTTAGCCACCCTCTCCGGTGGCTTTTTTTTGCCCAGGATTCTTGTTTCAGGGTTTTGCCACTGCGATGTGCAGAAGCCAGAAACGACAACGGCCGACCCGAAGGTCAGCCGTTGCCCGACAGACAATGCGCAATATCAATTCAACCGGTAACGATTGCGCACCTCCTGCTTCACGCCCCAACCCTCGATAATGCCGCCCAGCGGTTCGACCACGGCTGAAAAGCCTTGCTCGAAATCGCCGATGTCGTCATAGGTTGCGTACATCACTTTGCTCAATTCCAGCGACCAGGCGCCGTCGTCGCGCGCACTGACCTGGGCATTGATGGATTCACCACGAAATTTGCCTGCTGCCCTGCGCGCCCGCTCCTCGTCCGGGAAAATCGCGTAGAACTCGATGGGATGGAACCGGGAAAAATCGAAACCGCCTTCTTTCATGCGGCGCAGAACGTTGCTGCTGATGTCTTCTTGATAGGCTGTGCTCATGAATCGTCCCCCTCGATTGATGGATAGACTTTCCGTATTCCCGCCCCGGGCCTTTTGGCCTAAGTACTACGGCAACGTGGTTGCGCGCGGGAAACAAGCATGTAGCTGACAAGACCAGACCTTAGCGATCCATTCGCTGATCTCGCTTGCAGAGTAGCCCCAAGAGAGCGCCGCTGCCAAGGCCTGGTTTACGAGATGACAGGAAGTGTTCAGACAGGGGTGATGCTGCGGATTTCGATGCCGTTCTGGGTCTTGAGGTTTTTCACCCCGGCATCGGCGGTGCGCCCTTCCAGATCGTTGAGATCCAGCTTGGCGGCGACCGGAAGAAGCCGCTCTTTGACGAGCCGTGCGGCTTCATCATCGGACGGGCATTCCTCACGTTCGAAGACTTCATCGACAATTTCACCGTGATCATCCACGAAAGTGACTTTCCACTTTTGCATCAGTGCCTCCTCGATCAACCCGTAAATGGGCTTACCTCTATCTCGACTTTTTTCCGCGATAGTTGGTTCAAAAGGATTACAGCCGACAACGGTGAAAATAACCATCCAATCGGTAAGGCGGACTTCTGTGGCGAGGGGATAAATCCCCTCGCCACAAAAGCTCCCTTGCAGAGCGACTTCAGCGTGATCAGTCGTTGCTCGGCTTGTTGACCGCCTGCAGCACGTATTGCGGCAAGGCGAACGCGCCGATGTGGATTTCCGGGTTGTAGTAACGGGTGACGATGCCGCTGCCGATGAAGCGCTGTTGCAGGGTTTCACGGCTGAGCTTGCGGTAGGCCGGGTTGGTCGAGCCCCAGGCGAAGGTCATCGAACCGCCGATGTAGGTCGGCACGGCGGCCTGATAGAAATGCCAGTCCGGGAACAGGCTGCGCAGGCGACCGGCGGTGGTTTTGACTTCGTCGATTTGCATGAACGGTGTGCCGTTCTGAGTCACCAGGATGCCGCCTTCGTTCAGGCAGCGGTGGCATGCCTGGTAGAAGTTCTCCGAGAACAGCACTTCGCCCGGGCCGATCGGGTCGGTGGAGTCGGAGATGATCACGTCGAATTTTTCAGTGGTGGTAGCGACGAAACGCATGCCGTCATCGATCACCAGGTTCAGGCGCGGATCGTCGTAGGCACCGGCGGAATGGTTCGGCAGGAACTCCTTGCACATGTCGACCACGGTGCCGTCGATTTCAACCATGGTGATGTGCTCGACGCCGGCGTGCTTGGTCACTTCGCGCAGCATACCGCCGTCACCGCCGCCGATGATCAGCACGCGCTTGGCAGTGCCATGGGCGAGGATCGGCACGTGGGTGAGCATCTCGTGGTAGATGAATTCGTCAGCTTCGGTGGTCTGGATCACGCCGTCCAGCGCCATCACCCGGCCCATGCGCGGGTTCTGGAAGATCACCAGATGCTGGTGTTCGGTGCGCACTTCGTGCAGCAGTTTTTCCATGCGAAAACGCTGGCCGTAGCCTTCGTAGAGGGTTTCCAGGTACTCGCTGGTCTTGGTGACGGTCATGGTCAAGTGCTCCGATAAATGCGCGGGCGCCATCGTAGGGACGATTGCCCGGGAAAGGCGCGCATTCTACGTTGCCGAAGATGACAGGTCGAACCTCCGGTTGTTTTTTACCAGCGCAAACCACTGTGGGAGCGAGCCTGCTCGCGAAAGCGCAGCATCAGTTGCCGGTGATGGCGACTGACCCAACGTCTTCGCGAGCAGGCTCGCTCCCACAGAGATGACCGTGTGATCGAAAATCAGCTCAGATCCGGACGTTGCCTCGCGGTCCGGCAATCGCCCAGATGATCAGGCCCAGCACCGGCAGGAGGATGATCAGCAACACCCAGACGATTTTCATTCCGGTGGAGGCGCCGCTTTTCAGCACGTTGATGATGGCCCAGATGTCGAGGGCAAGGATGATCAGGCCAATCAGACCGTTGAACGTGGAACCCATGGTGTCGCTCCAGAATAGTGGCATGCACTTTTAGGATAGACGGTCGCGCGCAGGGTTCCCTTTTATTGCGTTCAGACGTGAACGGCGACCTTCAAGGCTTCCAGCGCTGGCGCGGCGGCGATGCCAACCTCGGCGCACAACTCCAGCACGCGGGGCACATCGTTGCCGTAGACCAGGACCATTTGCAACTCATCGTCGAGCAACTGGCTGAAGTTCATCAACGTGTAACCGCCGTTCTCCTTGTTCAGGCTGCTCATTTGCACCTGGATGCGGTTGAGTGCGGTCAGCGCTTCGGTCTTGGCCAGTTGTTTGGGCTTGAGATTGAAATCGACGCCCGGACCAAACGAGGCAACGATTTGTGCGAACAGGTCGACATAGGTATCGGCCTGAAACAGCACGGTTTCCGGCAGGCTACCGACCACTACCCACTCACCCAGCGGGATCGGGAAAGTGTCGTCGTAGTTGATGTCCGGATTGGCGGTCAGAAAAGCCTCGGCATCGGCGTAGGCCTGAGCGGCTTCGTCGGCCACCTTCAGGATCTCGTCCTCGCCCATGCAGCCGGAGCTGATTTTGCTGATGAGTTCGACGAGTGCGGCTTTCATGAGGGCGGATCCTGTGGCGGAGGTGAATTTTCAGGGCGCGAAGGATAGCGCATTCTGCCCTTCGCCACAGTCCGTGGACTTTACGCCAGCAACTTTTCCAGCTGCGCGGTGGTATCGACTGCGCCCATGGTCCGCGCCGCGTCGAGCGCGGTCACGCCATTGGCGTCCTTGGCTTTCGGGTCTGCACCCTGGCCGATCAGGTAGTCGACGATTTCAACGCGGTTGAACATTGCCGCCATCATCAGCGCGGTACGGCCGTCGAAGGAAGAACCTTCAATCTCGGCGCCCGCCTCGACCAGCGCCTTGACCACCGCCAGATCGCCCTTGAACGCGGCGCCGGCAATCGGGCTCTGGCCGTTGCCATTGCGCATTTCCGGATCGGCCTTGTGTTTAAGCAGGACCTTCACCGCATCGACATGGCCGTAGTAGCTGGCGAGCATCAACAAGGTGTCGCCCTTGCTGTTTTTCAGGTTCACCGGCAGCCCGGCGGTGACCAAGCGATCAAGCATCTCGGCATCACCGTCGCGCGCCTTGTTGAAAACCTGCTCGGTGAATTCGGCAGCTTCTTCAGGGGTCATCTGGCGGCTTTGGTCGGACATGGGGCACTCCATTTCGGTCTATCGGAAAGCCGACAGTTTCCCGAGCGCGACGGTGGCTGTCACTCGGTTTTTTCCGAGCGTCCCGATAGCCACACTCAATATCGATGTTTGCCCTGTTGAATTTCAGCGAGGATTTGCTCACTGACATGCACATAGGTTTCGCTGCCCGGCAGCCAGGCGAAGATCGGGTCATCGCCGGTGAGCCCGGGGTCAAAGCCTTCCGTTTTCAGGCGGGTCTTCTGGTATTTGAAGGTCCCGGTGGTTTCCATTTTCACTTTCACCCGCAAGAACAACGGCACGGCATAAGCCGGCATACGTTGCCGGGCGAAACTCAGCAGTTCAGCGAAATCCAGCGTGGCCAAGGATTCGGCGGGAGTAATTGCAGCCATCCCCGCACGCCCGTTGGTGTTGGGGATTTCCACACCGTAGGCCACGGCTTCAGCGATCAGCGGATGTTGCAGCAACAAATTCTCGACTTCGGTGGTCGACACGTTTTCACCCTTCCAGCGATAGGTATCGCCGAGGCGATCAACAAATTGCGCATGGCCGAAACCGATATTGCGCAGCAGGTCGCCGGTGTTGAAAAAGCGATCGCCCTTGTTGAACACATCGTGGAGGACGACGCGGGCGGTTTTCTGCGGGTCGGTGTAACCGTCCAGCGGTGCCTTGTCGTCGATCCGCGCCAGCAGCAGGCCCTGCTCGCCCTTGCCGACCTTGCGCATGAAACCATCATCGCCGCGCAATGGCTCGCCACTGTCATGGTCGTAAGCGACCAGTTCCCACGCCATCAGCGAAAACCCGACGGTGTTGTCGAAATTGAGGATGTTGGTGAAACCGATGTTGCCGTCGCTCGCCGCGTACAGCTCACAAATGTGCTCGACGGCAAAACGCGTCTTGAACTCGGCCCAGGCACCAGGACGCAAACCATTGCCGATCATCTTGCGCACGTCGTGGCGGCTGTCATCGGCGCTGACCGGTTGCTCGACCAGATAGCGACAGAGTTCGCCGACGTAGCCGATGGTGGTCGCGCGATAGCGGCGCACGTCACCCCAGAACTGGCTGGCGCTGAACTTGCGGCGGATGGCGAAACCCGAGGCGCCGTTGATCGCCGATCCCCAGCACACGCACAGGCCCGTGGCGTGATACAGCGGCAAGGTGCAGTAAACGACATCATCCGGGCGCATATCGAGGGCGATCATGCCGAAGCTCGCCGAACTGCGCATCCAGCGTCCATGCTTGAAAACCCCGGCCTTGGGCAGGCCGGTGGTGCCGGAGGTGTAGATGTAGAAACACGGATCGTCGAAGAAAATCTGCGCGCTGCTCGGCGGGTTATCGCTACTGGCGTCAGCACTGGCGCTGATCAGATTGACGTAGCCCTCAGGCGCGATGCCCGGATGGCTGTAGGTGTCCTGATCGGCGACGAACCAGGTGCGCGGCGCTGCGATCGCAACCTGATCACGCACGCCGGCATAGGCAGCGGTCAGTTCTTCGCCAACCACAATAGCCACCGGCGCAACCAGATTGATGCTGTGAACAAGCGTGTCGCGCATCAACGAGGTATTGAGCAGCGCACTCACCGCGCCGAGCTTGGCCAGCGCCAGGATTGTCACCAGTAATTCCGCACGGTTCTCGATGAACACCGCGACCACATCGCCCTTGCCGATGCCTTGCTCGCTCAGGTAATGCGCAATGCGATTGGCCCACTGGTTGACCTGCGTGTAGGTCAACGCCACGTCGCCCTGCAACAACGCCACACCATCGGGATTGCGCCGCGTCGCCTGCTCGAACGTCCAGCCCAGACCACACGTTTGGGTCGGATCCGTGACATTGGCCACTTTCATGCCTTTGACCACGCGGGGGATGGCCTTGGCGATCATCGGCAGTTTGCGGAGCATCATGCCCCAGGTAATCGTGTCGCTTGGTGCGTGACGCATGAAAGCTCCCCGTTCGATCTTGACGTGCAGACCGCTGTTCTTGTTATCGGGTAATGACTGCGACCGACGCTTTTACGCTGTGGGTCGAGAAGGAAAGTACGTCAGTGCTCGCGGGGCTGTACACGCGGTTTTTGCAATGATTTGTATCCCGTCGCGCCTCCGGGGAAGAGCGGATTCTGGTACGGACGTTTGGTTCCGTTGTATGGAGAAAAATCACGCAAAATGCAGGATGCACGATGGCCATTCATGCAGATTGCACGACACCTGCAAAATGCAATGCCTTCAACTTATTGATTTTAAAAGGATTTTATTCGCATCAATACTGGCACAAACGCTGCAACTACCTCCGCATGCTTGCCATTCAAGTACATACGGAGCTGATGACATGAGCCTGATTCAAGAAAAATTTACATCGCTGTTCTCCAACTACGAAGTGAGCACTGCCCCACGTCCTGACGGTGGCATCCTGCTCACTCTGCGTAGCAGCGACGGCAAAGTCTTCAAACGCGCCCTCTCGTATCAGCAACTGCATGCCGGTGACCAACTGTCGTGGGCGATCAGCGCGATCCGCCGCGACCTGGCCGAACAAGCCAGCGAGCTGCCGCAAATTGCAATGCTGCAGAGCCAGCAGCGTTTTGCTCTGCCGACCTATCACTCGCTGTAATTTTTAAAGCGCTATAAGCAAAACAGGCCGTGGAGCTTTCGCTTCACGGCCTGTTTTTTTGTGTTGATGCAGAACCCTGTGGGAGCGAGCTTGCTCGCGAAAGCGGTGTGTCAGGGCTAAATTT
>NZ_WBRZ01000093.1:0-18931 GCF_008923895.1 Pseudomonas sp. GXM4 | reverse complement strand
GGATCAAAGATTGCAGCGTGCCGCAGCTCCTTGTTTCTGGGGTTCGCTCAAGTTTGGCCATGATCCGCCGATAGCTCGAGGCCCCATTTGTAAAGGAAGACAAATCTTGAAAGCCATTTTTGCCTGCACCGTAGTTCTGGGTCTGCTGTTTTGCGCAGCGTGCGAACGGGTAGTCAGCCCCGAGGAATACTTCGCGAGTGCGCAGAGAACGGCGGCAAAGATCGAGCGCGACGCTAATGACCGGATCAAGCGTGAGGCCGCCGGGGAAAGCGTGCAATACACACCTGAACAGTTGCGCGTTGCCGAGGGTGATCTCAAGGCTCTTGTGGATAACCTCAAGCATGCGTCGGACGGCGGGCACACGCTGGCCACCTATTTTCTGGCCAGCCTGCAGGACAACCCGATGTTTTCCGAGCAGACGCGCTTACAGACCTGTGGTCTTTATCAGCAGGCCATGGATGATGGATTGTTAGCGGCTGCGGTGGGCTATTACCATTTGTGCGACAAGGCGTATGAACGATTTGATGCGCAAAATCCTGATCATTTGAAATTCTTGCAGTCTCTCGAGCAGTTGCTGCTCAAGCCTGATACGCAGGCTGACGACTATCCGTTGCAGGCCAAACGTTCGCTGTGTTTTGAAGAAAACGGGGCGCCTGCCGGCAGGGTCGGGCCGATGGCCGCCATGCGAGCCCGCGCAGCTGGCCTGGTATTGTCCGAAGACCAGTTCCGGGCTGAGGCCTACTACATACTCGCGTTGACTCGTTTGAATGGCAGCGATCTGCGCGACAGCGGGAATATCGAACACTTCGATAAAGCGATAGCGCTGGGCTGCAAAGATTCCGTTGGCCTTAAGGCGATCCTTCAGGCGCAGAGCCGCTTATCGAAGAATCATTGAACCATGGCCCGATAGTGGGAGCGAGCCTGCTCGCGAAGAGGTGTGTCAGTCGGCGTGGATGTTGAGTGTCAAACAGCTATCGCGAGCAGGCTCACTCCTACAGTAGCTGTGAGTGTCTCGGATTTACAGTTTTGTCATGAAGCGCGCAGGTACGTGGTCTGTCAGCCACACGCCGTTTTCGGCCTGATAGAACTTGAAGCCTCCTTCCTGCATCTGCTGCGCCGCGACTGCGAGGACCACTACGCTGCCGTAGCGTTGACCTACGGAAGTGGCAGTGACGATCTCTTCCGAAAGATGCACATGATGGCGTGATCCAGGGATTAGACCTTGTTCATTGATCGAATCGAGAAAACGCGTCGCTGTGCCGTGATACAGCGTTTGCGGTGGGTGTTTCTCGTCGAACTGCAACTCGACAGTCTTCGTCGAATGGCCCTGAACAGCGCGGATGCACAAGCCGTCAGTGGAAATCGCAAAACGCTTTTTGTCGCTACTTGCCACCACTGTTTCAATCAAATCGCGATCGAGATTGCGACCGTCACGCGCAGCACCATGAATCAGTGCGTCGATATTTGCCCAGCCATCCGAATCCAGCGTAAGACCAATCGCTTGAGGCTGGTGACGCAACACGAAGCTGAGAAATTTGCTCGTCTCATCCAGTAGTTTTTTACTCATGAACTTCCCTTTCATTGCAATCAACTGTGGGAGCGAGCCTGCTCGCGAAAGCGGTCTGACAATCAACGATGATGTTGGATGTTAAGACGCCTTCGCGAGCAGGCTCGCTCCCACATTTTGTTTCGGGGTGCTTGCGGGATCAGCGGCGATCAGCAACCACGCCGATCAGTACCAGTACCACCAGCAGCACCGGCGCCAGGCTGTAGTTGTTGAACTGGCTCAGGCCTTTGATCACCCACGGCGTGGCGTAGATCAGCGCGGCGCCGCTGCCGATCAGGCAGAGCAGGGCCATCAGGGGCACGCGCAGGGCGCCGGCGATGCTGCCCAGGCGTTGCTCGACCCAGCCTTTGAAGTCAGCGCCGAACAGCACCAGCAGGCAACCGACCAGCGCCAGAGCGATTTCCGAGAGATTGCTGCGGCTCCAGCGGGAGACGGTGGCCAGCAGGTCGAGTATCAAATCCATGCGTTTTCCCTTTGAGCTGAAGTCAGTTCAGAAATTGTTGCAGCAAGTCGTTGAGGAACAGCTGGCCGCGTTCGGTCGCCGCCAGGCGTGACGGTTCGACCTGCAACAGGCCGCTTTGTTCGGCCTGGCGCCGGCCTTCGGCGAGGGTCTCCAGCGACAGGCCGGTGCGCTCCGGATACAGGCGCGATTCGACCCCGGCAGTCAGGCGCAGGGCGTTCATCAGGAACTCGAACGGCATCTCGTCATTGCTCAGCGATTTCTCGCCGGCCTGAAAGCTTTTCGCCGGGTTCAGATAGTCCTTCGGCAGGCGGGTTTTCCATGTGCGCACGATGCGCCCGTCCGGATGACTCAGCTTGCCATGGGCGCCGGCGCCGATGCCGATGAAGTCGCCAAAACTCCAGTAATTGAGGTTGTGCCGCGCCGGTCGCCCTGCCTGGGCATACGCCGACACTTCGTATTGCGCGTAACCGTGCTCGGCCAGTAGCGCCTGGCCGGCTTCCTGAATGTCCCACAGCGTGTCGTCTTCCGGCAGCACTGGCGGCTGATTCCAGAACACCGTGTTCGGCTCCAGCGTCAGTTGATACCAGGAAATGTGCGTCGGCTTCAGCGCGATGGCCTGACGCAGATCGCTCAAGGCATCGTCCAGCGACTGATCGGGCAAACCGTGCATGAGATCGAGATTGAAGTTATCGAACCCGGCCTGCCGGGCCATGCCCGCCGCACGCACGGCTTCGTCACCGTTGTGGATGCGGCCGAGGGCCTCAAGCTTTTCCTGCTGAAAGCTCTGGATACCGATCGACAGGCGATTTATCCCCAGCTTGCGATAGGCGACAAACTTCTCTTGCTCGAAGGTGCCCGGATTGGCCTCAAGGGTGATTTCGATGTCGGCGGCGAACGGGATGCGCTGTTCGACGCCCTTCAGCAAACGCCCGAGGGCTTCGGCGCTGAACAGGCTCGGCGTCCCGCCACCGAAGAAAATCGAAGTCAGCTCACGGCCATACACCGCATGCAGATCCTGATCGAGATCGGCCAGCAGCGCGTCGACGTATTCCTGCTCAGGCAGCACCGGGCTGGCGGTGTGCGAGTTGAAATCGCAATACGGGCATTTGCGTACACACCACGGAATGTGGATGTACAGCGCCAGGGGCGGCAGGGTTGGCAGCGGTGCCCGAGGCGAGGACGCGGCGCCGCCGATGATCAGCGACGACGCGGAGGAATCAGTGGTCATTTCAAGCCCAGACGCTGGCGCAGCAGATCCATTGCACGGGCGCGGTGGCTGATCTGGTTCTTGTCGGCCGGGCTCAGTTCGGCGCTGGAGCAGTCGCGCTCCGGCACCCAGAACAGCGGGTCATAACCGAAGCCGTGCTCGCCGCTGGCAGCGGTGAGAATGCGCCCGTGCCACAGGCCTTCGCAGAGGATCGGCAGCGGATCATCGGCGTGGCGCACCAGTGCCAATACGCAGACGAACTGCGCGCCGCGCTCGGCTTGCGGCACGTCCTTCAGCGCATCGAGCAGTTTGGCGTTGTTCGCCGCGTCGCCCTGGCCGTCGGCGTAACGCGCCGAATAGATGCCCGGTGCGCCGCCGAGGAAATCCACTGCCAGCCCGGAATCGTCGGCCAGTGCCGGCAGCCCGGAAATGCGCGCGGCATTGCGGGCCTTGAGAATCGCGTTCTCGACGAACGACAGGCCGGTTTCTTCCGGCTCGACTTTGCTCCATTCGCCAATCGAGCGCAGTTGCACCGAGTCGCCGAGCATGGCCTGAAGTTCTTTGAGTTTGCCGGCGTTATGGCTGGCCAGTACGAGCTGCTTGATGTTCATCATTCGCCGGGAAAGAGTTCTTGGTTGAAATTGATGGTGTTGATCTTGTCGCCGTTTTGCACCTTGATTTCAAAGGTGCGGGTTTCCTGCTGCGGCACCGGGTACTGGGCGATGTAGTAGATCGCGCCCTGCTCGGTGACCTGGCGGAATTTCAGCGGCACGCTGTTGCTGGTCAGGTCCTTGACCGTGCCGGTGACGCTGGCGATCACCGGTTTGCCGTCCTTGACCACCGAGACGTTGATCACGCCCTGATTCTTGCTGCGGATCAGCTCGGCAGCCTTGGCGATGTCCGGTTGCAGGAACGTCGAGTTGAACGTGTTGTAGTGCACCGTGATGTCGCCGAAGGTTTCCTTGCGTTCACCTTTGATGACGTCCGCCGCCATGGCGCTGGCGCTCAGGCAGGCGGTGAGTAACAGCAACGCTAGACGACTCATGTTCGTGCTCCTTCAAATGCCCAGGCTCAGACCGCGACTCGGTGGTCCGCCAACTGCGGACTGCTGACGCGGTAGATACCGATTTCACCTAACAGATTAGGCCATAGCTTACTGGCCCACCCGTGGCGGTGCTGTTGATCCACGGCAAGCCGATCAATGACCTTGGCGTCACGTTCGCGGCACAGTTCTTCGAAATCCTCGAAGGTGCAGAAGTGGATGTTCGGCGTGTTGTACCAGGTGTAGGGCAGGAATTCCGAGACCGGCATGCGGCCCTTGCTCGCCAGATACCAGCGGCAGCGCCAGTGGCCGAAATTGGGGAAGGTGATGATGCACTGCCGGCCGACCCGGAGCATTTCGTCGAGGATCTTGTCCGGGTAATGCACCGCTTGCAGGGCCTGGGTCATGACGACGATGTCGAAACTGTTGCTGGCAAAATTGCCCAAGCCTTTGTCCAGATCCTGCTCAATGACGTTGATGCCCTTGGCCACGCACTCGGCGATGTTGTCGGCGTCGTTTTCCAGGCCATAACCGGTGACGTTCTTGTTGTCGCGCAGCCAGGTCAGCAGCTCGCCGTCACCGCAACCCAGGTCGAGGACGCGGCTTCCGGCGGGGATCCATTCCTGGATGATTTCCAGATCAGCTCTCATGGCTTTCTCACAACGAAATGCGGTTCATGTAATTGCCGAACGCCTGCAAATAACGCGGGATCGGAATCAGGAAGGCGTCGTGGCCCTGCGGCGCATCGATTTCCAGATAACTGACGTCCTTGCGCGCGGCCATCAGCGCATCCACCAGTTCCCGCGAGCGCGCCGGGGAGAAGCGCCAGTCGGTGGTGAACGACATCACGCAGAACTTGGCCGTGGCGTTTTCGAAGGTTTTCGCCAGATCATCGTCGAAGTTCGCCGCCGGATCGAAGTAATCCAGCGCTTTGGTCATCAGCAGATAAGTGTTGGCATCGAAGCGCCCGGAGAATTCTTCGCCCTGGTAACGCAGGTAGCTTTCGACCTGGAACTCGACGCTGTGGAAGTCGTAGTTGAGCTTTTCGCTCTTCAGGCCACGGCCGAATTTCTCACCCATGGAGTCGTCGGACAGATAGGTGATGTGCCCGACCATGCGCGCCAGCATCAGCCCGCGCTTGGGGATCACGCCGGCTTCCTGGAACGAGCCACCGTGGAATTCCGGATCGGTGAGGATCGCCTGACGCGCGACTTCGTTGAAGGCGATGTTCTGCGCCGACAATTTAGGCGCCGAGGCGATCGCCAGGCAGTGCCGCACGCGATCCGGGTAGGTGATGGTCCATTGCAGGGCCTGCATGCCGCCGAGGCTGCCGCCGATCACTGCCGCCCACTGGCCGATGCCGAGCAGGTCAGCCAGACGCGCCTGGCTGTGCACCCAGTCTTCCACGGTGAGCACCGGGAAGTCGGCGCCGAACGGCTTGCCGGTCTCCGGGTTGATACTGCTCGGGCCGGTGGAGCCGTTGCAGCCGCCGAGGTTGTTCAGGCTGACCACAAAGAACTTGTTGGTGTCGATCGGCTTGCCGGGGCCGATGCAGCTGTCCCACCAACCGGGCTTGCGGTCGTCGACGCTGTGATAACCAGCGGCGTGATGATGACCGGACAGCGCGTGGCAGATCAGCACGGCGTTGCTCGCCTGGGCGTTCAGCGTGCCGTAGGTTTCATAAATCAAGTCATAAGCGGCCAGCGAACGGCCACAGGCCAGCGTCAGCGGTTCGCTGAAATGCGCGGTTTGCGGCGTTACCAGACCAACAGAATCGGCGGGAAAGGCAGTTGGCATCGACCCTGCTCTCGTTGAAATGAGGCGTAAGTCTAAAGACCGGGGGGGTTAGCGGCAAGCAGCCCTCACCCTAACCCTCTCCCAGAGGGAGAGGGGACTGACCAAGGTGTTCTGTCGAACTGCGCCGACCTGATAATTGCGAGTCGAACTCCAATCTTGAGCTCAACACAAATCGGCTCCCTCTCCCTTGGGAGAGGGCTGGGGTGAGGGGCGCAGACGACGCCATATCAAGCCGAGCGCCGATCCCTCTCACCTCACATCAGCAAACGCAGGATTTCCGGCATCATCGTCATCGCCGCCAGATTGTTGATCACCAGCATGTCGATCAATTTCAGCGCAAGGAAGGCGAAGATCGGCGACAGATCCAGGCCACCAAGGTTCGGCAGGAAGCGGCGGAACGGTGCCAGCGCCGGTTCGCAGATCTGGTTGACCAGCTCAGCGCCCGGATTGTGGCTGCCCGGTGCGACCCACGACAGAATCACGCTGATGATCAGAGCGAAGAAGAAGATCTTCAGGAACAGTGCAGTGACGCCGATCAGCGACCAGATCACCAGTTGCAGCGGGTTGCCGGTGGTGCCGTAGGTCAGCAGCAGGGTCAGCGCCATCAGCAGCAGTTGCACCAGAATCGCCAGTACCAGCGACGACATGTCGAGGCCGAACAGGCTCGGGATGATCCGGCGCAAAGGCTTGAGCAGCGGCTGGGTGGCCTTGACCACGAACTGGCACAGCGGGTTGTAGAAGTTCGCCCGCACCAGTTGCAGGACGAAGCGCAGCAGCACGATCAGCAGGTACAGGCTGCCGAGGGTTTGCAGCACGTAAACCGCTGCGGTGTTCAATCCGATCATGTAAGGCTCCTTTATTTGCCCAGTTGTTCGGCCATTTCGGCCGAGCGGTGCGCGGCGGCGCCGAGTGCGGTTTCAACCAGCGCTTCGAAGCCGCCAGCCTGGAATGATTTGATCGCAGCTTCCGTGGTGCCATTCGGCGAGGTCACGCGGCGACGCAGTTCGGCGGCGTCGACATCGCTGGATACCGCCATGTGCGCGGCGCCCAGAGCAGTCTGCACGGTCAGTTGCTCAGCGATCTCTTTTGGCAGGCCAAGTTTGACGCCGGCGGCGGTCATCGCTTCGATCAACAGGAAAAAATACGCCGGGCCGGAGCCGGACACTGCGGTGACTGCGTCCAGTTGCTGTTCTTCTTCCAGCCACAGGGCGATGCCGACGGCGGACAGCAGCTCTTCGGCTTGCTGGCGCTGCTCGGCGCTCACTTCGCTGGTCGCGTACAGACCGCTGACACCCTGACGCAGCAGCGCCGGAGTATTGGGCATGCAGCGCACGATCGGTTGTTCGCCGAGCCACGCGGTCATGCTCGCGCAGGTGATGCCAGCGGCGATCGACACCACCAGTTGATTGGGCTTGAGGCTCGGGCGAATCGCCTCGCACACGGCTTTCATCGCCTGTGGCTTGACCGCCAGCACGATGACATCGACGCTGTCGATGGCCTGGGCGTTGTCAGCGAAGGTTTCGATGCCGTGTTCGGCGCTGACCTTGGCACGGGTGTCTTCGCCCGGATCGCTGGCGCGGATCTGCGCCGCTTCCAGACCTTTGGCGCGCAAGCCGCCAATCAGACTGGCCGCCATGTTGCCCGCACCGATAAACGCAATACGTGTGTTGCTCATGTGTGGTCCTTATCTGGAAACGTTCAAGACTGGGAATAATCTCTGGCGCCAAACAGCGCGGTACCGATCCGCACCCAGGTAGCGCCTTGGGCGATGGCCGACTCGAGGTCGTGGCTCATGCCCATGGACAGTGTGTCGAGCGGCAGAGCGAGGCTCGCCTGCAGTACCTGCACGGCGGCGAAGGCAGCGTCCTGTTCGGCGCGCTCCTCGGTCGGCTCGGGAATCGCCATCAGTCCGCGCAGCTTCAAGCGTGGCAACGCGCTGATGGCCTCGGCCAGCGCTGGCAGATCGGCCGGGGTGCAACCGGATTTGCTCGCCTCGCCGCTGACATTGACCTGAATGCAGATGTTCAGTGGCGGCAGTTCGGCCGGGCGTTGTTCGGACAGGCGTTGGGCAATTTTCAGACGATCCACGGAGTGCACCCAGTCGAAATGCTCGGCAATCGCGCGAGTCTTGTTCGATTGAATGGGGCCGATGAAGTGCCAGATCAAGGGCAGGTCGGCCAGCTCCAGCTGTTTGCCCAAGGCTTCCTGCAAGTAGTTTTCGCCGAAGTCGCGCAGGCCCGCCGCATAGGCTTCCCGCAGGGCCTGGGCGGGTTTGGTCTTGCTCACGGCGAGCAAATGGATGCTGTTTTCGTCGCGGTGCGCAGCTTTCGCCGCTGCCCGGATGCGCGAACTAACCTGAAGGATGTTGTCTGCTATCGTGGACATCAAGAGGCGCCGGCGGTCTGTAGGTTCGCGGCATTCTACTGGAATTGAGGGACGCTATGGATATCACTGAACTGCTGGCCTTCAGCGCCAAACAGGGCGCTTCCGACCTGCACCTGTCGGCCGGCCTGCCGCCGATGATCCGTGTCGATGGCGACGTGCGACGGATCAATTTGCCGGCGCTGGATCACAAGCAAGTGCACGATCTGATCTACGACATCATGAACGACACCCAGCGCATCGAATTCGAGAAAAATCTGGAAACGGATTTTTCCTTCGATGTACCCGGCGTGGCGCGCTTTCGGGTCAACGCCTTTAACCAGAATCGTGGTGCCGGCGCGGTGTTCCGCACCATTCCGTCGAAAGTGCTGAGCATGGAAGACCTCGCCATGGGCGATGTTTTCCGCAAGATCACCGATGCGCCGCGCGGGCTGGTCCTGGTCACCGGGCCGACCGGCTCCGGCAAATCGACCACGCTGGCGGCGATGATCGATTACCTCAACACCCATCGCCATCACCACATTCTCACCATCGAAGACCCCATCGAGTTCGTCCATGAATCGCGCAAATGCCTGATCAATCAGCGCGAAGTTCATCGCGATACCCGCAGCTTCGCCACCGCACTGCGCTCGGCCTTGCGTGAAGACCCGGACGTGATCCTGGTCGGCGAAATGCGTGATCTGGAAACCATTCGCCTGGCGCTGACCGCCGCCGAGACCGGGCATCTGGTGTTCGGCACGCTGCACACGACCTCGGCGGCGAAGACCATCGACCGCGTGGTCGACGTGTTTCCCGGCGACGAGAAATCGATGGTGCGTTCGATGCTGTCAGAGTCGTTGCTCGCGGTGGTGTCGCAGACGTTGATCAAGAAGATCGGCGGCGGGCGGGTGGCGGCGCATGAAATCATGCTCGGGACATCGGCGATCCGTAACCTCATTCGCGAGGACAAGGTGGCGCAGATGTATTCAGCGATTCAGACCGGTGGGTCGTTGGGGATGCAGACACTCGATATGTGCCTGAAGGATCTGGTGACCAAGGGCTTGATCAGCCGCGAGCATGCACGCGAGAAAGCGCGTACGCCGGATAATTTTTGAGGGAGTGATCGTTCCCACGCTCTGCGTGGGAATGCAGCCTGGGACGCTCTGCGTCCCTGCCGAAGCGGACGCGGAGCGTCCATTGAGTCATTCCCACGCGGAGCGTGGGAACGATCGGTATGGTGTTAGCGCTGGACTACGCGCAGCTGCTGTTGCTCTTTCGGCAACACGCGCTTGGCGACGACGTAATGCTTTTCCCAGTACGGCTTGTTCAGCGTGTCGATGCTCACCGCTTTGCCACGGCGCGGGGCGTGGATGAAGCGGTCGTTGCCCAGGTAGATGGCAACGTGGTTGACCCGACGGCTCTTGATGTTGAAGAAAATCAGATCGCCCGGCTTCAGATCCTTGCGCTCGACTTTCTCGCCGTGACCGCTGGCCATGGCGTTGGAGGTGCGTGGCAGGTCGAACGTAGCGTCGTTGAACGCATATTTCACCAGACCGCTGCAATCGAAGCCTTTACTTGGGCTGCTGCCGCCCCAACGATAAGGTGTACCGAGGACGTTTACCGCACGGCTCAGCACATTGCTGCTTTCCTTGCTCGCCATCGGTGGCACCAGCTTGCTGCGGCTCTTGCTGCTCAGCGTGGTGGTCTTGCTCTTGCTGCTTTTGCTCGATGGAGCCGAAGCATGGGATTTAGGGGTGAAGCCGTTGACGTTGGGAAGACGTTGCTCACGATTGGTGGCGTGGGCGGCCAGTGGCATTAATAGGCAAATAGTCAGCCATGTCTTGAAAAATGGTCGCATTAGGCGTGGCTCATAAGTGATAGCGCGCAACTTTATAACAGCTTTTTTTGCCGTTCCGAGGCCGTTCATCGATTCATTCCGCCGGCTACGGAACCAAAAACGCTCAAAAAGTACGCAATTGTCCGACAGAAGTCAGGTTCTACAAGGGTTTCGCGCTAGCAACGGTAACATTTGCCATACGTCGGCCACCTGTAAAAAAGTCACAAAGAAATGAAGAATATTTATCTATCGAGTGCAATGAGGTCTTAATGAACAGCTATCAGCTACCCCGCGTGAAAGAAAAAGACACTCACAGCAAAGTCATCGGCTACCTGCTGTGGATTTTCGGATTCACCGGCGCGCACCGCTTTTATTACGGCAAGCCGGTGACCGGAACGATCTGGTTCTTCACCTTCGGTTTGCTGGGGATTGGCTGGCTGATCGACCTGTTTCTGATCCCGGCGATGGATCGCGAAGCGGATTTGCGCTTTGCTGCCGGGCCGATCGAGTACAACGTCGCGTGGATTCTGCTGACTTTCCTCGGTGTGTTCGGCGTACACCGGATGTATCAGGGCAAATGGATCAGCGGCTTGCTGTATCTGCTGACCGGCGGGTTGTTCTTTATTGGTGTGCTGTATGACTTCTGGACCCTGAACGATCAGGTGTCGGTGCGCAACGCGCAGAATCGCGGCGCCTTCCAGTAAGTAGTGGCGAGGGGATTTATCCCCGTTGGGCCGCGAAGCGGTCCTGAATCCGAGAACGCGGTGGATTTGTTCCACCGCGTGCAATGCCTTCGCGACTGCTACGCAGCCGAACGGGGATAAATCCCCTTGCCACAATCTCCCTCAGTAGCAGGTCATGCCTGGTGGGTGATCCGCCCATCCACCAGCGTGTAGCGCACCACACCCGGCAGACTGTGCCCGATGAACGGGCAGTTCTCGCCCTTCGACAGCCATTGTTCACCGGCCACCGTCGATGACTTCGGATCGAACAGCACGATATCCGCCGCACCGCCCACCGCCAGTTTGCCCGCCGGCAGGCGCAGGGCTTCGGCCGGGCCTGCGCTGAGACGTGCCAGCAGCGTCGGCAAGTCGAGCAAACCATCCTCGACCAGCGTCATCGCCAGCGGCAGCAGCAACTCAACACTGCTGATGCCCGGCTCGGTGGCGCCGAACGGTGCCAGTTTGGCGTCGCGCTCGTGGGGCTGGTGATGGCTGGAGATCGCCGAAACCACCCCGGACTTCACCGCTTCACGCAAACCATCGCGGTCGGCGCGGGTGCGCAGCGGCGGTTGCACGTGGTAGAGGCTGTTGAAGTCGATCAGCGCTTCGTCAGTCAGGATCAGCTGATACAGCGCGACATCGGCAGTGACTTTCAGACCTCGGGCCTGCGCCTGGGCAATCAGGGCAACACCGCGCGCACTGGTCAGCTGGCTGAAGTGCGCACGCACGCCGGTCTGCTCGACCAGCAGCAGATCGCGAGCGAGCGCCACGGTTTCCGCGGTTTCCGGGATGCCCGGCAGGCCAAGGAAACTGGCGACCGCGCCTTCGTGGGCGAGACCGCCCTCGGCCAGATCGTGGTCCTGCGAGTTGAAGATCACCGTCAGGTCGAAAGTCGCCGCGTATTCCAGCGCCCGGCACAGGGTGCGGCTGTTGCGGAAGCTCTCCAGACCGTTGCCGAACGCCACGCAACCGGCGTCGCGCAGGGCCACCAGTTCGGCCAGTTGCTCACCGTCCAGACCTTTGCTCAGCGCGCCGATCGGGAACACCTTGGTGTTGCCGGCTTCGCGGGCGCGGTCGAGGATCAGTTCGGCCACGGCGGATGTGTCGAGCACCGGCTTGGTCTTCGGCGGGCAGCACAGGCTGGTCACGCCACCGGCAGCGGCGGCGCGGGTTTCGCTGACGATCGAGCCTTTGCGGCTGTAGCCCGGCTCGCGCAGGGCAACGTTGAGGTCGACCAGGCCAGGCGCGGCTACCAGGCCTTGAGCATCGATGGTTTCTACTGCGCTGAAACCGGCCGGTGCGGCGCCGAGGGCGACGATCTTGCAAGCTTCAACGTGGATGTCGGTGATTTGATCCAGGCCGCTGCTGGGATCGATGACGCGTGCGCCGAGAATGCTGAGCTTCACTGGGCGTTCTCCTGCTCGAATTGACGTTGCGCAGTCTGCCCGCTCATGGCCATGGACAGCACGGCCATACGAATCGCGATGCCGTAGGTCACTTGATTGAGGATCACCGAGTGCGGGCCGTCGGCCACCGCCGACTCGATCTCCACACCACGGTTGATCGGCCCCGGGTGCATGACGATGCAATCGGGTTTGGCCCCGGCCAGACGTGCGGTGGTCAGGCCGAACAGGCGATAGAACTCGCCTTCGCTGGGCAGCAGGCCGCCGGTCATGCGCTCACGTTGCAGACGCAGCATGATTACCACGTCGACGTCTTTCAGGCCTTCAGCCATGTCGGTGTAGACCTTGACGCCATATTGCTCGATGCCGATCGGCAGCAGGGTTTTCGGCGCGATCACGCGGATGTCCGGGCAGCCAAGGGTTTTCAGCGCGAGCATGTTCGAGCGCGCCACCCGCGAATGCAGGATGTCACCGACGATCGCCACCGAGAGGTTTTCGAAACCGCCCTTGTGCCGACGGATGGTGAGCATGTCGAGCATGCCCTGGGTCGGGTGCGCATGCCGGCCGTCGCCGCCGTTGATGATCGCCACCTGCGGACAGACATGCTCGGCGATGAAGTGCGCCGCGCCCGAGTCGCCGTGGCGCACGACGAACATGTCTGCGGCCATCGCTTCAAGGTTGCGCAGGGTATCGAGCAGCGTTTCGCCCTTGCTCGCCGACGATGTCGACACGTTCAGGGTGATCACGTCTGCCGACAACCGTTGGGCCGCCAGTTCAAACGTGGTGCGGGTGCGCGTGGAGTTTTCGAAGAACACGTTGCACACGGTCTTGCCGCGCAGCAACGGGACTTTCTTCACCGCCCGGGCACCGACTTCAAGGAACGAGTCGGCAGTGTCGAGGATTTCCGTCAGCAACTCGCGGCGCAGGCCGTCGAGCGAGAGGAAGTGGCGCAGCTGGCCCTGATCATTGAGCTGCAGCGGGCGCTTGGTATCTAGAGGCGTCATCGCGAGGGGGACTCTCAATAGGGCGGATTAAAGGGTGACGTCTTGCAGTTCGAGCGTCAGCGGCTCGGGGCCGGACAACTTGACCCGCTGGTTGCCGGCCAGGGTCAGGGTGGCGCCGACCACGTTCGGGCGGATCGGCAACTCGCCGGCGTCCAGGTCCAGCAGGCAGACCAGGGTGACGCTGGCCGGGCGGCCGTAATCGAACAGTTCATTCATGGCGGCGCGAATGGTCCGACCGCTCATCAGCACGTCGTCGATCAGCACCAGATGCTGGCCTTCGATCTCGAAGGGCAGGGCGGACGGGCGCACTTGCGGGTGCAGGCCGTTCTGGCTGAAGTCGTCGCGATAGAAGGACACATCCAGCGTGCCCAGTGGCGCATCGCTGGCCAGTTCCTTGAGCAGCGCCTGCGCGACCCAGATGCCGCCGGTGCGAATGCCGATGTAACGCGGTTCGCTGATGTCACGCTGGGCAAGGTGCGCCTTGAGGCGGGTCGCCATCTGACTGATCAGATCGGCGGGATTGGGCAGGCTCATGGTTGCTCCTTCGTGATTCCGCGCTGCGTCCTGCCGGACGAAGCTCGGTTTATAACCAAAAGAAAAGCGCCGAAGCGCTTGTCAGGATTCAAACAATGCAGTGTTTTCATCGAGCCAGCCCTGCAGCAGCAGGGCAGCGGCGATGGCGTCCACCGGGTTGTCGCGGTAACTGCCTTTCTGGCCGCCACGCACCAGTCGCTCGCCCTTGGCTTCGAAGGTGGTCAGGCGTTCGTCGTGGGTATAGAAGGGCAGGTTGTAGCGGCCGTTGAGGCGGCGGGCGAATTTCTCCGCGCGTACGCACATCTCACTGGGCGTGCCGTCCATGTTCAACGGAAGGCCGACCACTACGGCGTCGGGTTTCCATTCTTTTATCAGCGCTTCGACCTGATCCCAGTTCGGCACGCCGTTCTGCGCTTTCAGGGTGCACAGCTCGCGGGCCTGGCCGGTGATGACCTGGCCGACCGCGACGCCGATCTGTTTGGTGCCGTAGTCGAAGCCGAGAATCAGGCGCAGGGCCATCAGGCGTGACCCGCCTGGCTGGTGAGCAGATTGAGATCGATGCCCAAGTGCCGCGCCGCCGCTTCCAGGCGCAATTCGCTGCGGGTGTTGAAGAGGATGTCGGCGTTGAACGGGCAGGTCAGCCAGGCGTTGTCGGCCAGTTCGGCTTCCAGTTGCCCGGCTTCCCAACCGGCGTAACCGAGGGTAATCAGGCTCTGCGCGGGGCCGACGCCGTCAGCGATGGCGAACAGCACGTCCTGCGAAGTCGACAGGGCCAGGTCGCCGTCCAGCTGCGCCGTGGCCTGGAAGGTCTGGCCCGCCGGGTGCAGGACAAAACCGCGATCGGTCTGCACCGGCCCGCCGATGAAGATCGGCACATCCTGGCAGCGTGCCGGCGGCTCGATGTCCGGGCGCAGCTGTTCGAGGATGTCGGCCAGGTTCAAGTCTTGCCGCCTGTTGACCACCAGCCCCATCGCGCCATTGGCCGTGTGCTCGACGATGTAGGTCAAGGTGTGGGCAAAGTTCGGGTCGGCCATGTGTGGCATGGCGATCAGGAAGTGATGCTTGAGGTAGCTGGGGCTGACGTTTTTCATGAGCGCTAGTGTGGCGTTCGAGGGGCGAACTGACAAGCTGGAGATGCTGACAACACAATTCCAATGTGGGAGCGAGCCTGCTCGCGAATGCGGTGGATCAGTCACATTAATATTGAATGACACACCGCATTCGCGAGCAGGCTCGCTCCCACAGGGTTTGCAGGGTCTTTAATTGCTGGAGAGCTTGTCGCCCCGGGCAAATTTCCAGGTGCGGATGATTTCCAGGCGGTCGATGTCCGACAGATCGCCGGTAAACGGTGCAAACGGCGCGGCCAGGCGGACGATGCGCTGCGCCGCCTGATCGAGCAGCGGCTGGCCGGAGGATTCCAGCACCAGCACTTCATACAGCGAGCCGTCGCGATTGATCGAGACCATCAGGCGCAAATTGCCGTAGATCTGCTTGCGTCGGGCTTCTTCGGGGTAGTTGAGGTTGCCGATGCGCTCGACCTTCTTGCGCCAGTCGTCCTTGTACCAGGCGCCCTTGTCGCGCATGGTCGAGGCCGCGCTCAAGCGGTGGATGCGCGGGCGTTTGGCGTACAGCTGTTGTTCCTTGGCCAGCTCTGCTTCGAGGCTGGCGATGTCGCTGGACAGCTGCGAGCTGTCGAACGCTGGCGCGTCGACGGTCGGTTTGACTTCGGTTTTGCTTTCTTCTTTCTTGGTCGGCGCCTTTTTCGGTTTCGGCGCAACGGTGGTCACCGCTGCCTTCGGGGCGGCTTCCTGCACCACTGGCTTGGCGGCAGGCGGCGGGGTGACCTTTTTGACCTGATTGTCCTGGAACGGCGCGATTTCGGTGGTCTTGGGCAGGGCTTTCTTGTCCAGCGTGCCGCTGCCTTCCTGGTTTTCCTGAGCGAGAAAATCTGCCTTTTCCGGCTTCTTCTCGGCCTTGAAGGTGGCCAGGGTGATTTCCAGGGTTTTGCTGATCTGCTGCGGCTCGACCATGGTGAAACCGACGCCGAGCAGCAGCGCCAGGTGAATCAGCGCCGCGAGAAACAGGGTAAAACCGAGGCGATCGGCCGGGCGCACGCCACGATGGGCGAGTTCAGCGGGCAGATCGGACGGCAGAGTCATCGTAGAAAAACCAACATCGCATTTTTTTGGGCTCGGCATGATAACGCAATGTTGGTTTTTAGCTGCAAGCGACGAGCTTCAAGCGACAAGCTGCATAGGGGCAGCTTCAAGCTTCAAGCTTCAAGCTTCAAGCTGACGCTGGCCGGCTTCAAGCTTGTGGCTTGCGGCTCGAAGCTTGCAGCTGCTTTTCGATAGCATCCATGAGCATGCCGCCGATGTCAGTGCCGAACGCATTGTCGATTTCGCGGATGCAAGTCGGGCTGGTGACATTGATTTCGGTCAGGTGCTCGCCGATCACGTCGAGGCCGACGAACAGCAGGCCTTTCTCGCGCAGGGTCGGGCCGACCTGGGCGGCGATCCAGCGATCCTTCTCGGTCAGTGGACGCGCTTCGCCACGGCCACCGGCGGCGAGGTTGCCACGGGTTTCGCCCATGGCCGGGATACGCGCCAGGCAGTAATCCACCGGCTCGCCATCGATCATCAGGATGCGCTTGTCGCCATCGACGATCGCCGGCAGGTAGCCCTGAATCATGATTTGCTGCTTGCCGTGCAGGGTCAGGGTCTCGAGGATCACCGAGAGGTTCGGGTGGCCGGCGGTGTGGCGGAAGATCGACGAACCGCCCATGCCGTCCAGCGGCTTGAGGATCACGTCACCGTGATGGTCGGCGAACTGACGCAATACGTCCGGGCGGCGGCTGACGATGGTCGGCGGCGTGCACTGCGGAAACAGCGTAGCGAACAGCTTTTCATTGCAGTCGCGCAGGCTCTGCGGCTTGTTCACCACCAGCACGCCGGCGGCTTCGGCCTGTTCCAGCAGATAAGTGGAATAGACGAATTCCATGTCGAACGGCGGATCCTTGCGCATGAGGATCACGTCCAGGTCGCTCAGCAGCTTGTCCTGCTCGGCGTCCAGTTCGAACCATTTGTCCGGGTTGGCGAAGACTTTCAGCGGGCTCATCCGCGCCCGCGCCTGGCCTTCGGCCTGATACAGGTCTTTCTGTTCCATGTAGAACAGTTCCCAGCCACGCTTCTGCGCGGCCAGCAGCATGGCCAGCGAGCTATCCTTTTTATAGGAGATGCTGGCGATAGGGTCCATGACAATCCCGACGCGAACGCTCATTGGGTTTTCCTCGAAATTTGGCTACCGGATCGGTATTGAAAAAGTGCCGCCAGAGTGGCGCCGGGCGGGTTTCGGGTCAAGGAAAAACCCGTCGATAGATTGCATCTGGAGACTGTGCTAAAAAGGCTGGCAGATCGCGCCGCCCCATGGGTTTCAAGGGTTTCAGGCCATTATTCACAGCAAAACGGACAATTTGATTCGCAAAGGCGACGGTAGAACCCTCTTATGGAACAGCAGTCCAGCGCCTTGAAGGTCATGGTGATCGACGACTCGAAAACGATTCGCCGCACCGCCGAAACATTGTTGAAGAATGTCGGTTGCGAAGTGATCACCGCCATCGACGGTTTCGATGCGCTGGCGAAGATCGCCGACCACCATCCCGGGATTATCTTCGTCGACATCATGATGCCGCGTCTGGACGGTTATCAGACCTGCGCCCTGATCAAGAACAACAGCGCCTTCAAGGCGACGCCGGTGATCATGCTTTCATCCAGGGACGGGTTGTTCGACAAGGCCAAGGGGCGGATTGTCGGTTCTGATCAATTTCTGACCAAACCGTTCAGCAAAGAAGAACTGCTCAACGCGATCCAGGCCCATGTTCCGGGCTTCGCCGCCGTTTTGCCGCAGTAAGACACGCACAGTGACGCTCGGCCAGCGGGCCGGCAGTCGACCAGAAAAATGGGGAAGACCATGGCACGTATCCTGATCGTCGATGATTCGCCGACTGAAATGTACAAACTCACCGGCATGCTCGAAAAGCACGGCCATGAAGTGCTCAAGGCCGAGAACGGCGCCGACGGCGTGGCCCTGGCCCGTCAGGAAAAACCCGACGCGGTGCTGATGGACATCGTCATGCCCGGCCTCAACGGTTTTCAGGCGACCCGTCAGTTGACCAAGGATGCCGACACGGCGCACATCCCGGTGATCATCATCACCACCAAGGATCAGGAGACCGACAAGGTCTGGGGCACCCGCCAGGGCGCCAAGGATTACCTGACCAAACCGGTCGACGAAGACACCCTGATCAAGACCCTGAACAACGTACTCAACGGCTGATCGCGCGATCATGAACGAATCGCTGACCGCGTTCGAACTGCTCTGGCAGATCGACCAGCGCTGCCGCCTGCTGGCAGCCGACCTGCCGTCGCAAGCGGCGCGCCCGGATCGCTGGAGCGGCATCGGCTTTCGCCTCGGCGAGCATTGGTATGTGGCGCCGATGGGCGAAGTCAGCGAAGTCCTGCATGAGCCGCGCTTCACCCAGTTGCCCGGGGTCAAGCCGTGGGTCAAGGGTGTGGCTAACCTGCGCGGGCGGCTGCTGCCGATCATGGACCTGTGCGGCTTCTTCGGCCATGAACTGTCGCCGTTGCGCAAACAGCGGCGGGTATTGGTGGTGGAGCATGAAGACGTGTTCGCCGGGGTAATGGTCGACGAAGTCATCGGCTTGCAGCATTTCGAACAGGGCAGTTTCGAGCCGCTGTCGATCAGCAAGCGCCAGGGCTCCAAGGCCGAATTCGTCAAAGGCTATTTCCGCCGCGAACAGAACTGGCGGGTGTTCAGCCTGTTTGCACTGGCCAGATCTCCGGTGTTCATGGGTGTAGCTCTTTAGCACGAACAACAGAACCCATGTGGACGCGGGCCATGTGGCGAGGGGATTTATCCCCGTTGGGTCGCGCAGCGGCCCCAAAAACTGCAATGCCTGACACCGTCAGTGCATG
>NZ_WBRZ01000092.1:0-19181 GCF_008923895.1 Pseudomonas sp. GXM4 | reverse complement strand
TTCGGCAGCTCCTACAGGGAAATGCATTCCAAATGTAGGAGCTGCCGAAGGCTGCGATCTTTTGCTCTTCTCAGTTACCGCGTTTGCTGTTGATCTGCCGCAGGCGATTGCCTTCGAAGCGCAGGTATTGATACATGCCGTTGTTCGGGCCGTAGGTCCATTCCTCGACCTGAAACTCTTCGCGGCGATTGGCACTGCGCTTGTAGCCGAGCACGTCGCGACTGACCGGCGCGCCACATTTTTGCAGCACTTCGCTGGCGCGGTCGCCGAGGCTGATCAACTGGCTGCCGCAGCGCAATGTATCCGAAGCCGACGCGTGGCCGGCGGCGTAGGTCAGAGCGAGCACAGCCAGCCAGTTACGCACGGTCATTCGGCATCCAGGTGCATTTGCGTCACCACGCGGCCGTCGCTTTCGGCCTCGCCGAGGTTGGCGTCGATGAAGTACACGCGGTCATCTTCCAGCTTGCCCTTGTCGACCAGGTAATCCTTGATGGTGCTGGCGCGATCCTGGCCCAACTGGCGCAACAGCACCTCGCTGCCGCTCCAGAACGCGATCACGCCCTGGCGCAGTTTCGCCGTGCGCTCTTCCTTGCCCAGGTCTTTCCATTCTGCCGGTGGCTGGGTTTTCAGGCGGGTGCGGTAAATCCCTTCGAGCAATGCGCCTTTCTCGCCTTCGGGCACTTGCAGCAGCGAGGCCTGGGCCGGGACCTTGTCGCCACGGCGCTGGAGCATCTTGTAGTAGTTGTATTGGTATTCGCGTTCCAGACGTTGCTCGGCGAGCAGCGGCCCATCGCTGCTCTTCGCAGCAGTGCCTTCGATTTCCAGGCGCAGCGCCGGACGTTCCTTGAGCGCTTGCGACAGTTTCACCAGCGCTGCTTCGGCGTCTTTGCTCAGATCGCTGGAGCCCGGCGCGAAGGACACCGTGCCGAGGTCTTCGGAGCCGCCGCCACTGACCAGCCCGCCGATCATCTTGAACGGCGCGGCGGCAGCTTTGACGATGAGGTTGCGCAGGGTCTGCCAGACGATCGGCATGACGCTGAACTGTGGATTATTCAGGTCGCCGGTCACCGGCAATTCGATGGAGATCTTGCCGTCGACATCCTTGAGCAGAGCAATCGCCAGCTTCAGCGGCAGGCTCACTGCATCGGGGCTGTCGACCTTTTCGCCCAGTTGCAGTTGCTCGACCACGACCTTGTTTTCGGCTTTCAATTGGCCCTTGGTAATCAGGTAGTGCAGGTCAAGGTTGAGCCGGCCCTTGCGGATGCGGTAGCCGGCGAATTTGCCGGAGTAGGGCGTCAGGGTCGTCAGTTCGACGCGCTTGAAACTGGTGGCGATGTCGAGACTGGCCATCGGGTCGAACGGATTGACCGCACCCTTGATGGTCACCGGCGCATAGCGGTCGACCTTGCCTTTGATGTCGACGCTGGCCGGTTTTGCCTGACGGCTGTCAATGGTGCCGATCTGACCGTTGAGCTGCTGCACGGCGGTGGCGAAATTCGGGGTCAGGCTGAAGTCGGCGAAGTTGGCCGAGCCGTCGTTGATCGCAATCGCGCCGATGTGAATGCCCAGTGGTTTGTCCTTGCCGGCCGGTTTGGCTGCGGTGCTTTTTGCTCCGCTGTCGGCCGGTTGCGGGATCAGCAGGTCGTCGACGTTGGTGGTGCGATCGTCGTTGATCATGAAGCGCACATAGGGCTGCAACAGGTTGACCTTGTCGATCGACAGGCTGTCGCCGTGCTGATAGTTGATGCCGTCGACCACTACTTGCTGCCATTTGAGAAAATCGCGGGTCTTCAGCGTATCGAGGGTGTGCAGTTGATCGATCTGCGCGCGGCCGGTGACGCTGAGGGCCAGTGGTTCGGTGCTCTTGAGGTTGACCTTGAGGTCACTGCCGAGCATGCCGCTGCGCAGTTCCAGGCGAATGAACGGGTTGATATAGGACTGAGCGACACGCAGGTCGACGTCCTCGGTTTTCACGTTGAGCTGCGCGTTGACCGGAGCCAGATTGACCGTGCCGTCGGCGCTGATCTTGCCTTGCTTGCCCAGACCGCTGTCGAGCTTGAGCTTGAAAGGCGAGCCGTTGAGGCTGTCGAAATCCTGCAGGTCGACGTTCAGCGGGGTGATGTCCAGCGCCACCGCCGGTTGCGCCGAGCGGTCAGCGAGATGGACCGTGTAGTTGCGCAGTTGCACATCCTTGACCAGCACCTGCCATGGCTTGCTCGGCGCAGTCGATTCAGGCTTCGGCGAGTCAGCGGCAGCCGGGGCATCGGCCGGTTCGGCAGCGGCTTTGGCAGCCGGTTTCGACGGTTGGCTGGCGAACAGTTTCTGCCAGTCCAGTTGGCCATCGGCTTCCAGCGCCGCCCAGGTTTCCAGTTTGTTGCTGCGGATCTTTCCGACCACCACTTGCTGCTTGGCCAGGTCCAGCGAGGTGTCGCTGACGTCGAGGCGTTCGAGCCTGGCCAGCGGACGTCCGTCCGGAGCCTTGATGGCGAACGGCGCAATGCTCACCGCGACGTTGTTCAGCAGCAGTTCGGTTTGTTTCGACAGGTTGAGTTTGTACTCGGTGCTGAGGCTGACCACGCCGTTTTCCAGCACCAGCGGCACGGCGTCGCGCACGTAGGGCCAGAAGGATTTCATCTGGCCATCGGTGACTTTCAGGGTGCCTTCGGAGGTGAACGGGATCAGGCTGAAATTGCCGGTCCAGTCGATCCGCCCGCCAGCGGGGCCGATAGCGACGAGGGTCATGTCGGCGCTGTCCTCGGGCAGGGTGCTGAGGTTTTTCAGCTCGAAACTGAGGTCGTTATAGAGAAATTCGATCGGCTCGCTGGGCCGCATATCCTCGAAATGCACGACGCCGCCGGCCAGTTTGATGTTGTCGATACGCAGCGGGAATGGCTTGGCGTCGGGATCGGCGGGTGTCGGCTCGCTCGGCGGCACGTTGAACAGGCCGAGCAGGTTGAGCTTGCCGTCTTTGGCGAAGAGGATTTCGCTTTTGGGTTTGTCCAGTTCGATGTCGGACAAATGCAGCGCTTTGGTCCACAGGCTGTCGATTTGCAGGTTGGCATAGAGGCGATCGAAGCCGACCTGCTCCTTGCCCGGTTCGCCGATGATCAGGCCCCACAGGGTGACCTCAAGGCTGAAGGGGTTGAGTTCGATACGCTGCAGATGCGCCGGCACCGTGGCGTAGTTGGCCAGTTGCTGGTTGGCCACGCGCAAGGCAATGCCCGGCAGGATCAGAAACCCCAGCAGGCTGTAGAGGGCCAGGGCTGTCAGCAGTGCGCCAATCGCGCGAATCAATCCTTTGGGCATGTGCGGCTTCATCTGTCTGAATCGGAGTGCCTTGGAGTATGGCACGCGATTCTGGTTCCGAAGTGCTTGATGTGGGACAGGATTGTTCAGTTTTATCTGTACGAACAAAATCCCATGTGGGAGCGAGCTTGCTCGCGAAGGGGTCGTATCGGGCAGCCTTTTTGGTGACTGATGCACCGCTTTCGCGAGCAAGCTCGCTCCCACAGTGGAGTGTGGCTATCCGAGAATTGGGAATTACAGCTGCAGAATGAGCGTCTTCAAGGGCGGCTGCTGGTCCCGCGAGGGGAAGTCGGCACCCGGGGTCATCACGCTCCATTCGCGCACCGGGCGGCCGGCCTTTTCGGCGCAGCGCAGCACTTGTTCGCGCCAGTCGTCCATGCTGACTTTCGCCAGGTTGTTGCAGCAGATCAGTACGCCATTGTCGGCGGTGGTCAGCAGGGCCGGTTTGAGCAGGCTTTGATAATCGCGTAGCAGGTCGACCGTGCCAAATGCGCTTTTGGCCCACGCCGGCGGATCGAGCAGGACCAGATCGTATTGGCGCTGTTCCAGGCGCTGATAGCTCGGCAGCTTCTGCCCGCGCCGCTGGCTGATCGGCAGGCCGGCGAGCTGGCGGATCGCCGGGAAGTAATCGGACTGAATGAATTGCATCGGCGGCAGTTGCGGATTGAGCAGGCCGTTCTCGCGCCCGACCGCCAGATTGCCCTCGGCAAAGTCCAGGTTGCACACCTCGCGCGCACCACCTGCCGCTGCACTGAGACCAACGCCACAGGTGTAAGCGAACAGGTTGAGCACACTTTTGCCTTGCGCGTGATCCTTGACCCAGCCACGGGTGTTGCGCAGGTCGAGGAACAGCAGCGGATCCTGCCCGGCATGACGCCCGCGCACGCGGTAGTTCAGGCCCCATTCACGCCCGACCAGATCGGCCAGTGCGGCGTCATCGGCTTTATAAACGCTGTCCTCGCGATCGATCCGCGAATTGCCACGAGAGCGGTCGTTGTAGACCAGCAGGGTGTCGAAGCCCAGCGTCTGGTTGACCATGGCGTGCAGTTGCAACAGATCATCACGTTCGAGCGTTTGGTGAAAACTCTGCACCAGCAGTTGCGGGCCGTAGCGGTCGATGGTCAGGCCGCCGGCGCCTTCCTGGCTGCCGTGGAACAGCCGATAGCAATCGGTGCCCTGGCTGTGCAGCGCAGCGAGCAGGTCCTGGCGTTGATCGAGGGCGGCGCGCAGCGCCTGATTCAAGGAAGACATGCGGGCGCCTTGCTGAAAAAACGCGAAGCTTAGCAGTCGGGGAGCTACAAGCGGCAAGTTTCTAGCTGCAAGCTAAAAGCGAAAAGCTGCGCGGACCGCTTTAGCTTGCAGCTTGTAGCTAGAAACTTGCAGCTCTCAAGTATTGAGCCGCTTGTCGACGAGGTCCTGCACCACGCTTGGGTCTGCCAGGGTCGAAGTATCGCCAAGGCTGTCGAGCTCATTGCAGGCAATCTTGCGCAAAATCCGCCGCATGATCTTGCCCGAACGGGTCTTTGGTAGCGCCGGCGCCCACTGGATCAGGTCCGGTTTGGCGAAGCTGCCGATCTCCTTGCTGACATGCGCCAGCAGGTCTTTCTTCAGCTCTTCGTTGGCCTCGGTGCCGTTCATTGGCGTCACGAATGCGTAGATGCCCTGGCCTTTGACGTCGTGGGGATAACCGACCACGGCGGCTTCGGCGATGCTGTCGTGCAGCACCAGGGCGCTCTCCACTTCGGCGGTGCCGATGCGGTGGCCGGAGACGTTGATCACATCGTCGATGCGTCCGGTAATCCAGTAATCGCCGTCCTCGTCACGGCGGGCGCCGTCGCCGGTGAAGTAATAGCCGGGGTAGGGCTTGAAGTAGGTGTCGATCATCCGCTGCGGATCGCCGTAGACGCTGCGAATCTGCGCCGGCCAGCTGGATTTGATCGCCAGCACGCCGCTGCCGGCGCCTTTGATTTCCTTGCCGGCTTCGTCAAGCAATACCGGTTGCACGCCGAACATCGGTTGCGTCGCGCACCCCGGTTTGATCCGTTGCGCGCTGACCAGCGGGCTGAGCATGATGCCGCCGGTTTCGGTCTGCCACCAGGTGTCGACGATCGGGCAGCGCTGTTCACCGACGGCATTGAAATACCATTCCCACGCTTCCGGGTTGATCGGCTCACCGACGCTGCCGAGCAATCTGAGGCTGGCGCGCGAAGTTTCCTTCAATGGTCCGGCGCCTTCGCGCATCAGCGCGCGCAGGGCGGTGGGTGCTGTGTAGAAAATGTTGACCTTGTGCTTGTCGATGACCTGCCAGAAGCGCGAACTGCTCGGGTAGCTCGGCACGCCTTCGAACATCAGTGTGGTCGCACCGTTGGCCAGCGGCCCGTAGACGATGTAACTGTGGCCGGTGACCCAGCCGACGTCGGCGGTGCACCAGAACACTTCGCCGTCGCGGTAGTCGAGCACATATTTAAAGGTCATCGCCGCTTGCAGCAGATAGCCGCCGGTGGTGTGCAACACGCCTTTGGGTTTGCCGGTGCTGCCGGAGGTGTAGAGGATGAACAGCGGATCTTCGGCGTCCATCGGTTCTGGGGGGCAGTCGTCGCTGACCTCGCGCACCGCCTGGTGGTACCACAGGTCACGGCCCTCGACCCAGTCGACCTGGCCCTGAGTGCGCTCTACCACCACCACGGTGCTGACGTTCGGGCAACTTTGCAGGGCTTTGTCGACGTTGTTTTTCAGCGGCACGAAGCGGCCGCCGCGCACGCCTTCATCGGCGGTGATCACGGTACGGCAGTCGGCGTCGAGAATTCGATCACGCAGGGAATCAGGGGAAAATCCGCCGAACACCACCGAATGAATCGCGCCGATTCGCGCGCAGGCGAGCATGGCGTAGGCGGCTTCGGGGATCATCGGCATGTAGATGCACACCCGGTCGCCTTTCTTTACGCCACGGCTTTTCAGCACGTTGGCCAAACGGCAGACGTGGTGATGGAGTTTGTTGTAAGTGATCTGCGCCGACTCGGCTGGGTCGTCGCCTTCCCAGAGCAGGGCGGTCTGCTCGCCGCGTTGGTCGAGGTGACGGTCGATGCAGTTGTAGCTGACGTTGAGCTTGCCGCCGGCAAACCAGGCGGCTTCTCCGGTTTTCAGGTCATAGCGCTGAACGGTCTGCCACGGCGTGCTCCAATCGAGGAAACGCGTGGCCTGCTCGGCCCAGAAGGCGCTGGGGTGTTCAATCGATTCGCGGTACAGGCGCCGATACTCGTCCTGGCTCAACTGAGCGGCCTGGCGCACGGCATCGGCTTTGGGGAACGTGCTGATATCGAACATGACGGTTCCTTATTCTTGTGGTGCGACACGAATAAAGATGCGCCGAGCGCTGCACAGGTTCAAGTCATGCGCCAAAACAACTGTGGGAGCGAGCCTGTTTGCGAAGGCGCAGTGTCAGTCAACGAAGGTGTTGAATGAAGAACCGCTTTCGCGAGAAGGCTCGCTCCCACAGGGGAACAGCGTTGTGCCCGAAGGCTTTTATCAGCCGCGATGGCGTCCGCGGAAGTAGTTGATCAGGCCTTGAGTCGAGGCATCGTCAGCCACGGTCTCGTCGCTGCCGACCAGACGGTTGTAGACGCCTTTGCCCAATTCCTTGCCCAGCTCCACACCCCACTGGTCGAAGGCGTTGATGCCCCAGACCACGCTTTGCACGAACACTTTGTGCTCATACATCGCCACCAGGGCGCCAAGGCGACGCGGGCTGATGCGTTCGACTACCAAGGTGTTGCTCGGACGATTGCCCGGAATCACCTTGTGCGGCGCCAGTTTGCGCACGTCGTCTTCGCCCATGCCTTTGTCGCGCAGTTCGGCTTCAGCTTCCGGCAGGGTCTTGCCGAGCATCAGCGCCTGGCTCTGCGACAGGCAGTTGGCGTACAGCCACTGGTGATGGTCGGAAACCGGGTTGAAGCTGACGATCGGCACGATGAAGTCGGCCGGGATCAGTTGGGTGCCCTGGTGCAGCAACTGGTGATAAGCGTGCTGACCGTTGCAGCCGACGCCGCCCCAGATCACCGGGCCGGTATCGGTCGACACCGAGGTGCCGTCCTGACGCACGCTTTTGCCGTTGGACTCCATGTCCAGCTGTTGCAAGTGCTTGGTGATGTTGCGCAGGTAGTGGTCGTACGGCAGGATCGCGTGGCTTTGCGCACCCCAGAAGTTGCCATACCAGACGCCGAGCAGGGCCAGCAGCACCGGCATGTTCTGTTCGAACGGCGCGGTCTGGAAATGCTGGTCCATGGTGTAGGCACCGGACAGCAGTTCCTTGAAGTTGGACATGCCGATGGCCAGGGCGATCGGCAAACCGATGGCCGACCACAGCGAGTAACGCCCGCCGACCCAGTCCCACATCGGGAAGATGTTTTCTTCGCGGATCCCGAAGGCCACAGCGGCGGCATTGTTGCTCGACACAGCGATGAAGTGGCGATACAGCTCGGCTTCCGAGCCGCCCTGCGCCAGGTACCAGGCGCGTGCGGCCTGCGCGTTCTTCAGGGTTTCGAGAGTGTTGAACGACTTCGACGAAACGATGAACAGCGTGGTCTCGGCGCGCAGTTTCTGCGTCAGCTCGTGGAATTCGCTGCCGTCGATGTTTGCCAGATAGTGGCAACGTACGCCTTTCTGCGCGTAGGACAGCAGTGCTTCGGAGACCAGCTCAGGACCGAGGAACGAACCACCGATGCCGATGTTGACCACGTCAGTGATCGGCTTCTCGGTGTAACCGCGCCACAAGCCATCGTGGATGCGACCGACGAGATCGGTGATCTGGTTCAGCACCTTGTGCACTTCCGGCATCACGTTGACGCCGTTGACCGACAACTTGTCGCCGACCGGGCGGCGCAGGGCGGTGTGCAGTGCCGGGCGGCCTTCGGAGGCGTTGACGATTTCGCCGTCGAACAGCGCTTTGATCGCGCCCTTCAGGTCGACTTCATTGGCCAGGCCCACGAGCAGGTTGCGGGTCTCGGCGTTGATCAAATTCTTCGAATAGTCGAGAAACAGACCGCAGCTACTGAGGGTGAACTGATTGAAACGCTGCGGATCGGCGTTGAAGGCTTCGCGCATGCTGAAATCCTGCATGGCTTGGCGGTGATCTTTCAACGCTTGCCAGGCGGGCAGAGCGGTAACGTCGTGAGGAGTGCGGTAGTACGCCATCGCTGCGGTTTTCCTTTTTACTTGAACGGCCTTTTGAACACGGTACAGATCAACCACGGGTTTTTAGCGCATGGGATCAACTGCGTCGACACGAGATCTGGATACAGGGCGAATACAGTAAACCTCGCGCTGCGTTCTGTCTTGACTTTGTCTGACCAGATCCCTGTACTTTTTTAACATCCGTTGAGGAATCTGGCCGACAAACGGAGGTGCCCGGAACACTTTCGCCCAACCGGCATGCACCGAAAACACCTGTGGGAGCGAGCCTGCTCGCGAAGGCGTGGTGTCAGGCAACTTACAAGTCGCTGATACACCGCCTTGGCGAGCAGGCTCGCTCCCACAGGGAAATTCGTTGCTGCTTAAATCGGGCTATCGAGATTCAGGTGCAGGTTGTCGATCAGCCGCGTGGTGCCGAGGAACGCCGCTGCCAGAATCACCAGATCGCGATCCTCCGCCGTCGCCGGACGCAAGGTCAGGCCATGGCGGATTTCCAGATAGTCCGGACGCAGCCCCGCCGCTTCCAGCACCTGCAGCTGTGCAGCGATCAGCGCCGGGTAATCGCGCTCACCTTGCTTGATCGCTTCGGCAATGCTGCTCAGCACGCGATACACAACCGGTGCCACGGCGCGCTGGTCTTCATTGAGGAAGCCGTTGCGCGACGACAGTGCCAAGCCATCCGCTGCACGCACGGTCGGCTCGCCGATGATCTGGATCGGCATGTTCAGGTCATGCACCAGTGCGCGTATCACCGCCAGTTGCTGGTAATCCTTCTGGCCGAAGATCGCCAGATCCGGCTGGACCATGTTGAACAGCTTGCTGACTACGGTCGCCACACCTTCGAAGTGCCCCGGACGGCTGGCGCCACACAGGCCTTCGGACAATTGCGGCACGCTGACCCGGGTTTGTCCGGCCATGCCGTCCGGGTACATCTCTTCAACCGTTGGCGCGAACAGCAGGTCGCAACCGGCTTCGAGGAGCTTTTCCTGATCGGCAGCGAGGGTGCGTGGGTATTTGTCGAGGTCTTCGCCGGCGCCGAATTGCAGCGGGTTGACGAAAATACTCGCGACGACGAAATCGACTCGCTGGGTAGCCTTGGTGATCAATGCGACGTGGCCGCTGTGCAGGTTGCCCATGGTCGGCACGAAGCCGATGCGCTTGCCTTCACTGCGCGCGCGGGCGACGGCGGCGCGCAGTTCGCGTACGGTTTTGACGGTGTTCATGCAGAGAATCCGTGTTCGGTGCCGGGAAACGTGGTGGCTTTGACTTCGCTGACGTAAGCCTTCAGCGCGGCCTGGATGCTGTCCTGACCTTGCATGAAGTTCTTGACGAATTTGGGCACGCGGCCGGTGATCGACAGGCCGAGCATGTCGTGCAATACCAGCACCTGGCCGTCGGTGGCGTTGCCGGCACCGATACCGATCACCGGAATGCTCACGGCCTGGCTGATTTCTGCCGCCAGTTCGCTCGGCACGCACTCAAGCAACAGCATGGCCGCACCGGCCTGCTCCAGCGCGATCGCATCGGCACGCATCTGCCGCGCCTGATTCTCGTTGCGGCCCTGCACTTTATAGCCACCGAGAATGTTCACCGCTTGCGGGGTCAGGCCCATGTGCGCGCACACCGGCACACCGCGCTCGGCGAGCAGACGGATCGACACCGCCAGCCACAGCTGACCTTCGACCTTGACCATGTGCGCGCCGGCCTGCATCAGCATGGCGCTGTTGTTCATGGTCTGTTCGAGGGTGGCGTTGGCCATGAACGGCAGGTCGGCGAGGATCAGGGCATCGCCATTGCCACGCTTGACGCTGGCGACGTGATAGGCCATTTCCGCCGTGGTCACCGGCAGGGTGCTGTCATGACCCTGCAGAACCATGCCGAGGGAGTCGCCGACCAGCAGCACTTCGACACCGGCCTCGTTGCAGGCGTGGGCGAAGGTCGCGTCATAGCAGGTCAGCATGGTGATTTTTTCACCTTTCTGCTTGAGGCTCTGGAGCGTGGTCAGGGTGATGGCTGGCATGTAAAAAATCCTCGTTCAGGCGCTCTGGAAACTGCTGCGAGTCACGCGCGTGATTCTTCATCTACTCAGGCGCACGGTCTTGTGTCGTGCTTTGAAAGGCCTGGATTGCGCCCGTTCATGCCGGGTTGGCGGCAGCGGGACGCCTATAGTCGTGATGAGCCAACAGGAAGTCAATTGCGTGTGTTACCGCATTGTTACGCGGGCGGTGTTACCGGCGTTACTGATGCGATTCAGCGGCGCGGCGGGCCTGATTCGGGGGATTTTTGTCTGACAAAAACTGGAGATTGGAAGGTGACCTGTGGCGAGGGGATTTATCCCCGTTGGGTCGCGGAGCCGCCCCATGTTTGTATGCAGCTTGGTCAGATTTGGGCCCGCTTCGCAGTCCAACGGGGATAAATCCCCTCGCCACATAACCACATTTCACAGAAGATTTTTGTCAGGGCTGGGGGAGGCGCTCGAGGCCGACGAACGGGCAGGCGGCCAGCAGCTCTGTCAGCGTGCGGCCATCGGCGAGACGCAGATCCTGCGGCGCCAGCTCAGCCAAGGGATAGAGAACGAACGCCCGCTCCTGAATCTGGTAATGCGGGACCTTCAGCCGTGGCTCATCGATCAGGCGATCGCCGAACAGCAGAATATCCAGATCCAGCGTGCGTGGCCCCCAGCGCTCAAGACGCTCGCGGCCCTGAGCATTTTCGATCGCTTGCAAGGCGTCGAGCAGCTCGATCGGTGCGAGCGAACTGTCGAGGGCGGCGACGGCATTGGTGTAACGCGGCTGGCCCGGCAGCAGCGAATCGCTCTGATAAAAGGCTGACACGCCGGCAAGACGTGTCTGCGGCAATTGGCCCAGCGCCGCGATGGCGCAGCGCAACTGGTCGGCCGGGTCAGCGAGGTTGCTGCCCAGGCCGATGTAGATGCGTTCCATGCTTACTCGCCCGTCGCGCTCGAAGCACCGGCGCGCTTGCGCTTGGAACCGCCGCTGCGGCGCCGTTTGCGCGGTGCGCCGCTGGCATCGTCGCCCTTGCCGCTGAGGTCGCGGATCATGTCGCGACGCTCGCTGTCGTTGGCGTCCTGATAATCGGTCCACCATTCGCCGAGGCCATCGGTCTCCTCGCCGGCGCTTTCACGCAGCAGGAGGAAATCGTAACCGGCACGGAAGCGCGGGTTGTCCAGCAACAGATCGGCGCGTTTGCCACTGCGCCGTGGCAGGCGTTCCTGCATGTCCCAGATTTCGCGGATCGGCATGGTGAAGCGCTTCGGAATTGCGATGCGCTGGCACTGTTCGGCGATCAGCTCATGAGCGGCTTCCTGCATCGCCGGAATCGGCGGCATGCCACGTTCCTGCAGACGCAACACGCGGGCCGGCAGCGCCGGCCAGAGCAGGGCGGCAAAGAGGAACGCCGGGGTTACCGGTTTGTTCTGCTTGATGCGCAGGTCGGTGTTGGTCAGTGCTTCGCTGATCAGCGTGTGGGTGTATTCCGGGTTGTATTCCAGCGCCTCGGCACTGGCCGGGAACAGCGGGGCGAACAGTTGCAGGTCGACCAGCATTTCGAAGGTGATTGCGCCGTGCCCGGACAGGAATAGCTTGAGCACTTCTTCAAACAGCCGCGCCGACGGAATCTCGCGCAGCATCGGCGCCAGCTCACGGATCGGCTGCACGGTGTGCTTCTCGATGCCGAAGTTGAGCTTGGCGGCGAAACGCACGGCCCGCAGCATGCGCACCGGGTCTTCCTGGTAACGCTGCTTGGGGTCGCCGATCAGGCGGATCAGGTGATTGCGGATGTCGTGCACGCCATTGGCGTAATCGAGAATGCGCTCGCTGACCGGGTCGTAATACAGGGCGTTGATGGTGAAGTCGCGACGTTGCGCGTCCTCTTCCAGGGTGCCGTAGACGTTGTCGCGCAGAATGCGCCCGCTCTCGTTGCGCGAAGACTGGTTGCTGTCTTCGTCGTCTTCGTTGACCGGGTGATTGGCGCGGAAGGTCGCGACTTCAATGATTTCGCGACCGAAATGGATGTGCACCAGCTTGAACCGGCGGCCGATGATCCGCGCATTGCGGAATTCGGCACGCACCTGCTCGGGGGTGGCACTGGTGGCGACGTCGAAGTCCTTGGGCGTGATGCCCAGCAGCATGTCACGCACGCAACCGCCGACCAGATAAGCCTGGTAACCGGCACCTTGCAGGCGTTCGACGATATTCACCGCATAGCGGCTGAACTGCGTTTTCTGCAGCGAATGTTGGCCGCTGTTGAGCACTTCAGGGGTGCTGCGGATGTGTTGCGTACGACGCACGGGAGTTCGGAATGACTGGAACAGCTTCTTCAGCATGGGATGCACTGTTTGAAGGAATGTTCGGCCATACCAAAAGAATGACCGCATGATGGGCGCAGATTCTAGCATTTAGTCGGGGGATGGTGTAGGACGCAGCAGATATGAGCTGCAAGCCACAAGCTGCAAGGGTCGAACGCGGGAAAGCAAGGGAATTTCACGGAGGGGAGAAACTACAAGGGGAGCCGAAGCTCCCCAAGAAGTAGTTGCGTGCTCTTTTTATTATTGATTCGGGCTTCTTGTTTTTGTTGAGTGCCCTCGCCACGAAGTGTTTCCTTCGTGACCCTCCCAATCGGGAGCCAAGAGCAAACGGATTGCTTTGGTCGCTGAATTGCAGTGATCTGTCGATCCAACCAGTACAGGCTCTGTCTTAGGACAGTTTTTGTTGTTCTCGGCCTGGTCGTGGGGCAAGCCCCAAATACAACGCCTCTCCAAAAGAATCAGTTAGCTGCGCCTCTCGCCGTCTTGTTTTTATTGTGCGTGAGTCGATTCGTCTTATTTTTATTGTCTTGTGCATTGCTTGTTATTGTTCTTGTACCAAACATATAGCAGGGTGCGTGCCAACTTTTGCCAAGCCCAGTAAAACAAGGGGTTAGGTCGATATAACCGTTTTGCAGGGGCGAAAAAAAGCCGGGGTTTCGTTACCGATAACCCCGGCTTCTGTTACGTGAATCGACTGCGGTAACAGTTTTTTCACATTGTCATGCGTTACCCGCGCACGCGGTGGGTAACGCTCAGCTCTCGCTGGCGACCCCGGTCTTGCGCCGTGGAATGCCCAGACGCTGGCGGCGTTCCCACAGGCATTTGCGGCTGACGCCGAGTTTGCGTGCCAGTTCGGTCTCGGTCATGTGGTCCTGATGCTCGAGGACGAAATGCTGGAAATAGTCTTCCAGCGACAGATCCTCGGTCGGCTCATGGCTGCTGTTGCTGGCGTTACCGCCGGTTTGCGGCGGCAGACCGATGAACTCGTCGTCTTCCAGATCGCTCAGCTCGATGTCGATGCCCAGCAGGTCGGCCGAGATCTCCGGGCTTTCGCTGAGAATCACCGCGCGCTCGACAGCGTTTTCCAGCTCACGCACGTTACCCGGCCAGGAATAGTGCCGGATCGCCTGTTCGGCATCGGCGGCGAATTTCAGGTCGGTGCGATTGATCCGCGCGCTCTGGCGAGCGAGGAAGGCATTGGCGATTTCGTTGACGTCGGCGCCACGCTCGCGCAGCGGCGGCAGCTTCAGGGCAATCACGTGCAGACGGTAATAAAGGTCTTCACGGAACTGGCCGATTTTCGCCAGGCTCTTCAGATCGCGGTGAGTTGCAGCGATCAGGCGCACATCGACTTTCTGCGACTGCACCGAACCTACGCGGCGAATTTCGCCCTCCTGCAGAACCCGCAGCAAGCGAGCCTGGGCTTCGAGGGGCAGTTCGCCGATCTCATCGAGAAACAAGGTGCCGCCGTCCGCCGCTTCAACCAGACCGGCGCGACCGGCGCTGGCGCCGGTGAACGCGCCTTTCTCGTGGCCGAACAGTTCTGATTCGATCAGGCTTTCCGGAATCGCCGCGCAGTTCACCGAAATCATCGGCGCCTTGGCGCGTTTCGACAGATTGTGCAGGGCACGGGCCACCAGTTCTTTACCGGTACCGGACTCACCCTGAATCAACACGTTGGAGTCGGTTGGCGCGACTTTGCGGATCTTGCTGTACAGGTCCTGCATCGGTGGGCAGGAGCCGATGATGCCAATTTCACCATTGCTGTTATCCACAGCAGCTTTGCCATTGCCAGCGGCAGGCTTGCTCGCCGTAGCTTCGCCGGCAGCCGGCGCCGACTGGCGATCGCGCAGGATCCGCGCAACCGCCTGGAGCATTTCATCGTGGTCGAACGGCTTGGCGATGTAATCGACCGCGCCCATTTTCATCGAGTCGACCGCCGAGCGCAGGCTGGCGTAACTGGTCATGATCAGCACCGGCGTGCCCTGGCCGAGCTTGATCAGCTCGGTGCCCGGAGCGCCCGGCAGGCGCAGGTCGCTTACGATCAGATCGAACGTAGGAATGGTGAAGCGTTCTTGTGCTTCCTGCACTGATCCGGCTTCGCTGACCTGGTACTGGTTGCGTTCCAGCAGGCGGCGCAAGGCGGAGCGGATAATGGTTTCGTCTTCGACGATCAAAATGTGCGGCATTGATTCGATACTCTCGACGGTCTCAGTTCACAGCGGACGTCGCTTCGACATGACGCGGTAAGGTCACCCGGATACGGGTGCCGCGTTGGCTTTGTACATCAGCCGGGCTGTCGATGGTGATTTGTCCATAATGCTCTTCAACGATGGAATAGACCAGTGCAAGGCCCAGACCGGTGCCTTCACCCGGATCCTTGGTGGTGAAGAAAGGTTCGAACAATCGGTCCATGATGCTCGACGGAATACCACTGCCTTCGTCTTCGACGATCAGATCGACCGTGTGTTCGCCGGCTTCGCTCTTGACCCGTACCGCACTGTGCGGCGGCGAGGCGTCGCGGGCGTTGGAGAGCAGATTGATTAGCACCTGGGCAAGCCGTTGCGGGTCGCCTTCGACCCAATGGTCGGGATCGCACAGGTTGTAGAACTGCACTTCGAAATTGCGTCGGTTCAGCGCCAGCAGGCCGATGGCGTCCTGCGCGACTTCGGCCAGACACACTGGTTCGTCGTTGTGCTGATGACTGCCGGCATGGGCGAAGCTCATCAGCGACTGGACGATGCGCGAGACGCGTTTGGTCTGCTCAAGAATCTGCCCGCTGATTTCCGTCAGCTCGCCGTCGTCTTCACGCTCTTCGCGCAGGTTCTGCGCCAGGCAGGCGATGCCGGTGATCGGGTTGCCGATTTCGTGGGCCACCCCCGCTGCGAGTCGACCGATGCTGGCCAGCCGTTCGGAATGCACCAGTTTGTCTTCGAGCATCTGCGTTTCGGTCAAATCCTCGACCAGTAACACCAGACCACTGTTACCCGGGGCCAACGGCTCGTCGATTGCCGCTTTGTGCAGATTCAGCCAGCGGGTCTGACCATCGAGGGCCAGATGCTGTTTGTGCAAATGCTCGTCGGGCAGGTTGATGAAGCCTTGCAGCAGTTCTTTCCACGGGTTGGCGATGGTACTCAGACGCGAACCGACCACTCGCTGCGCGGCGATGCCGGTCAGCTCTTCCATGGCCTTGTTCCACATCAGGATCTCCTGATCCTTGGCCAGCGAGCAGACGCCCATCGGCAGTTCCTGCAAGGTCTGGCGGTGGTAGCGGCGCAGGGCGTCGAGCTCGGCGGCCAGGCCGGTGAGGCGCGAGTGATAATCCTCGAGACGGCTTTCAATGAAGTGGATGTCTTCGGTGACATAGTTTTCGCCGCCAGCCTTATAGGGCAGGAAGGTTTCCACCATATCCTGCGCAACGCTCGGGCCCATCAGGCCGGACAGGTTGGCCTCAATGCGGTCGCGCAACCGGCGCAAGGCATACGGCCGGCGTTCATCGAAGGGCAGATACAAGTCGCGCAGCGCTTGCTCGACTTCTTTCTGCGCAGCCTTGGCGCCGAGCGGCTTGGCCAGTTGCGTGGCGAATTCCTGCGGCGAGGCGGCGTGCAGTTCGCGGCGTTGCGGGCGCCGCACGTTATCCACCGCACAGGCTTCGGCGGCGCTGGCTTCTTCCGGGCTGGCGTTGGTGAACAGCGAGATCAAAGTGAACATCAGCACGTTGGCGGCCAGCGAGGCGATGGCCGCCATGTGCCAACTGGTGTCGTCGAGCACGTAGATCATGTTCAGCAGCGGGATATAGAAACCCTGCAGATTGCCGACCAGCGGCAGCAGCATGGTCACCACCCAGACCGTGATCCCCGCCAGCAGACCGGCAATGAAACCGCGGCGGTTGGCGGTCGGCCAGTACAGCACCGACAACACCCCGGGCAGAAATTGCAGGGTCGCAACGAACGCGACGATGCCGAGGTTGGCCAGATCCTGTTCGACGCCGAGCATCAGGTAGAAACCGAAACCGGCCATGATGATCGCCACGATCAGCGCCCGACGGGTCCATTTCAGCCAGCGGTAGATGTTGCCTTCGGCCGGCGGTTGATAAAGCGGCAGCACCAGATGGTTCAGCGCCATGCCCGACAAGGCCAGGGTGGTGACGATGATCAGGCCACTGGCGGCGGACAGGCCACCGACGTAGGCAAGCAAGGCCAACGGTTTGCTGTTGGCGGCGATGCCGATGCCGAGGGTGAAATATTCCGGGTCTGTGGTGGCGCCGAGTTTCAGCCCGGCCCAGAGAATCAGCGGTACGGCAAGACTCATCAACAGCAGAAACAGCGGCAGGCCCCAACTGGCGCTGACCAGCGAGCGCGGATTGAGGTTTTCCGTAAAGGTCATGTGATACATGTGCGGCATCACGATCGCCGAGGCAAAGAACACCAGCAGCAGCGTGCGCCACGGACCTTCCTGCAACGGCGTGTGCAGGGCGGCGAGGGCGGTCTGGTTTTGCAGCAGCCACAGTTCGAGCTGTTGCGGGCCGTCGAACACGCCATACAGCGCGTACAGGCCAACGCCGCCGAGAGCGATCAGTTTGATGATCGATTCGAAGGCAATCGCGAACACCAGCCCTTCATGTTTCTCGCGCGTGGCGATATGCCGGGAACCGAAGAAGATTGTGAACAGAATGATCAGCGCACAGAACGCCAGCGCCACGCGGCTCTGCACGCGTTCGCCGGTGAGGATGCCGATCGAGTCGGCCACAGCCTGAATCTGCAGGGCAAGCAATGGCAAGACGCCAATCAGCATGAAAATCGTGGTCAGCGCGCCGGCCCAGGTGCTGCGAAAGCGGAAGGCAAACAGGTCGGCCAGCGACGACAGTTGATAGGTGCGGGTGATCTTCAGGATCGGATAGAGCAGCACCGGCGCCAGCAGGAATGCACCGGACACGCCGAGATAACTGGACAGAAAGCCGTAACCGTACTGATAGGCCAGGCCCACCGTGCCGTAGAACGCCCAGGCGCTGGCGTAAACCCCCAGCGACAGGGTGTAGGTCAACGGGTGGCGAATGATCGCGCGCGGGATCATGCCCCGTTCGCTGACCCAGGCAACGCCGAACAGCGCCGCCAGGTACGCGGCGCTGATCAGGATCATCTGGGTCAGGCTAAAGCTCATCGGCATCTTTTTGGCTCTGCAGGATGAAGGTCACGACAATCAGGATCAGCCAGAGCAGATAAGGGCGATACCAGGCGCCCGTCGCGTCGATCCACCAGTCCATGATGGCGGGGGAGAACAGGTAGATCCCGACGACCAGAAGCAGGACCAAGCGATAGATGTACATCCCGGCCTCTCTTTTTTATGCGCGTGCCCGAAAACGTGCGGCGATGGTAACGGATGGGCGCGCGACTGCAAGTGTCGTCATTGCAGTTGCGCTTCGGGCAGGGTCAATGTGCGCGGGATCCGGTCGGCATCCCAATGCGCGCTGCCCCAGGCCAGCAGTTCGCGCGGCGAAGCGTGAGCCAGTTCGGTGCCGGGATTCTGCCCCAGCGCGCGCAAGGCCCGCAGCAGCAACGGCGTGGCCTGATCGGCTTCGAGCGGCGGCGAGCGGTAGGACTTGCCGAGTTTGTTGCCGTCCGGCTGGGTGATCAGCGGCAGGTGCAGATAGCGCGGCTGTTTCAGACCGAGCAGTTCTTGCAGGTACAGCTGACGCGGCGTCGAATCGAGCAGATCGGCGCCGCGCACAATATCGGTAATGCCTTGCCAAGCGTCGTCGAGCACCACCGCCAATTGATAAGCGTAGAGACCATCGCGCCGACGGATGACGAAGTCGCCTACGTCGCGGCCCAGGTGCTGGCGGTATTCGCCCTGCACGCGATCAATGAAGTGGTATTCCAGCTCCGGCACGCGCAGGCGGATCGCGGCGTCGTGCTGATCATGCCCGGCGTTGCGGCAAAACCCCGGATAAATCCCGTGATAGGGCTCCAGTTGTTTGCGCGAGCAGGTGCAGGCGTAGGCCAGGCCATGATTGAACAGGCTGTCGAGCACTTCGGCATAAGCCGCGTGTCGATCGCTTTGGCGGACCATTTCGCCGTCCCATTCGAAACCGTAGCTTTCCAGCGCCTTGAGAATCGCCGCTTGCGCACCGGGCTCTTCGCGCGGCGGATCGAGATCTTCCATGCGCACCAGCCAGCTCCCACCGACGGAGCGGGCGTCGAGATAGGACGCCAACGCAGCGACCAGCGAACCGAAGTGCAGGTGGCCACTGGGGGTGGGGGCGAAGCGGCCGATGTAGGCGGGGGATTTGGCAGTCATGGAGGCGATAAAAGCTATTCAGAATTTATGCAGGGTATTCCTGTGGGAGCGAGCCTGCTCGCGA